>PWYR01000076.1 GCA_003567775.1 Ignavibacteriales bacterium
CCGGCGGGATGATCTCGATACTTCCTTCCCATATTGCAAGTTCCTGTGTAAGCATACGAACCGTTCCGGTTTCCTGCTTTACCTGAGCACCGGGCATCGTTTGGTGGAGGAGACGATCGTAAGCAGCTTCAATCTCATCGCGTCCCCGCTGGCCGTCACCGAATGCTCCGATGCGTATGCCGTCCTCGGTGAAAAATGATGCAGCTTCTCCCGCATCTCCACGGTTCCATGCATCTGCAAATGCCCGGGTTTCGGCGATAATCGATTCGGATTCGTTATGCATATTCACTTCTCCTTCGCTTGTGCAACCGATGATTAAGAAGATAAGGTATATTAAAATTATATAAGAATTGATTCTATATATTTTAAATCGGGTTCCGATTTGTTTTAATGACATGTATCAATCCAAAAGAAATTGTATAATTTCATTTATGAATAACTCAGGCGCGGTGCTCATTGCTGCATCCATAGCACAGAGAGCGCCGAATGAATGGCCGAGGAGATTGACGTCTGAGCCGGCTGCCTCAACAACGGCGACGACATCCTCAAATTCTCGTTCGAGGGTATAGTGATCGTTATCCCCGCTTTTCCCCCGGCCTCGCCGGTCCATTGCATAGACCGTAAAATGTTTCTCAAGTTCGGGTAAAACAGGATTCCACCGGGTATGGTCAGCGGTTGTGCCGTGAACAAGTACGAGCGGAGGACCCCCACCGGTTTTTTTAAACGCATTTGACAACCGGCTTAACGCATTCCGACCAGCGCCAGCCCGGCTCTAAGTTGAACCGGCCGATTGTAAATCCATCAAACCGAACAATCTCCATACGGGTTTTATCGGCGGTGCGAACTTCATCGGGCGAGTCGTGGGATTTCGCTTGAAATTTAGTTACCGATACCGGGGTTGACATATTTTGTACCTTACTGTGTTAATCCAAGCTGTTCCATTAAAGCGGCTACATTGTAATATCGGTGTTCTTCAACGATTTTTCCGTTTTCATCGAACCGGGAAAAAATTCCGGCGCCCATTTCTATTTTTTTACCCGAAGCCGGGAGTTCACCGTCGGGAGTCGCAAGCGGCCCGGAGTTCGTTCCCTTCATATAATACTCTGTTGCTACAGTCGTAGCGTTTTCAATAATGGTACGGGCTTCACTTTGGATATCGGGAAAAGCACGGATAAAGTCAGTCCAATCTTTCTCTATTGCTTCCTTTCCGCGAAGCGGCTCCGGATAGAGCGGATCATAAACCACCGCATTATCTGCATAATGTGCGATAAGAGCATTCGAGTCGTGATTGTTGAATATCTCGGTCATCTTTCGAATAGTTGCTGAATTGGACATAGTATTATCTCCCTACATTTGGTTATGGTTTTTATGATTTAATAAAATAACGGTAATGCACTCTACACAATTAAAGAAAGCTACAGTGAAGATAACGTATTACCTTTTGAAATAAATCACATATATATGTGATTTTAGATTATCTTTTCCCGTATTGCTTTTGCTACTGCCTGCGATTTAGAATGGACATGTAGTTTATCGTAGATGTGTTTAATGTGTGTGCGTACGGTATCGATGCTGATAAAGTATCTTTCCCCGATCATTTTATAACTATAACCTTCGACAAGTCCGAGAAGTATATCCTTTTCCCGCTGGGAAAGCTCAATTTCCTGTGGAATCGGCACATTTGCTTGCTGGAACATGTTGAGAACCCGGCGGGCGATTTTTCCCGTCATCGGTGCACCGCCGGCGTTAATCTCCCGTACTGCTTCGAGTATCTTCGCGGGGGGCGTTTTTTTCAACAAGTAACCGGATGCTCCGTTGTATATCGATTCAAATATTTTCTGATCGTCATCGTAAACGGTGAGCATTAAAATGTTTACACGGGGATTTTGATTTTTTATTAATTTAACGCATTCAACACCCGATAACCCGGGAAGCCCGATGTCCACGAGTATGACATCGGGAGAACGGACTGATAATTCTTCGAGAAGTAAGCTGCACATTCCGTATGCACCGACGCATTGCAATCCGCGCGTTTCTCTGATTAGCTGTTCGAGTCCTTCACGAAGGAATTCCACTATCATGAGATATCATTAATGGCGTTCTTAAATACTTTATTGGCAGGAATACCTTTTGTTTCACCATCACGATATTTCTGAAGACGGTGTTTTGACTCTTCTATCCAAAGTTTCTCAACTTCTGATTCCGAAGGTTCATCCAAACTCAACAGAAGTTCCCCGGCTAACTGGGCACGCTCTTTGAAGCTTAATTCCATTGCCTCAGCAATTACTTTATTTAACTTTTGAGACATATGTTCATTCTCCTTCAAATTGTCAAATAAAATCTTTTTATTAATATATAATTTATAGATGGTTTATACAACAAAAAAAAATAGGAATGGGGTTGTCTAAAAAGTTAATACTTTCGGTTGATATAAGAATATGTTTGCTTGTTTAAACATATATTCGGCAATATTGTAGTGCGACCAGTCTGGTCGCACTACATTTTGGACATCCCCGTAGTAAGCTAAACTTCATCTTTCATTATTCCACAACCGCCACTATCCTCAACGGTCCGCCGCTGCCGCCTTCGATCTTCATCGGCAATGCGATGATTGTAAAATCGTTAATCGGCAACTGATCGACATACGCAACGTTTTCGAATATGGGGATATTCTCCCGTGCAAGTATGACGTGACTTTTAAACTCTTCAGACTTCCCGTAATCGATGCTTGCCGTATCAATGCCGATCGCTTTGACATTATGATTGTTGACCAGCCATTCGGCAGCATCAGGATGCAAACCGGGAAAGCTTAATTCAGGAATAGCGTCATCGCCTAATTTGTCAGTACCGAGATACGCGTTCCGGTCTGGCCAGTATTGCCCCCAACCGGTTCGAATTATTATTATTGCACCTTCCGGAATTTTACCGTGCGCTTCTTCCCACGATTCAAAATCGCTTGCTTGAACGCGATAATTTCGATCGGCGGTTGCTTTTTCCGATACGTCCACTACGATGCCGGTTCCGATAAGATCTTCGAGCGGAATTTCGTGTGCTTCACGGCGTCCTTCGTAAAAATGGATCGGGGCATCGAGATGGGTTCCGCCGTGTTCAGCGGTGCAAAAGCGATGAGCCGTATAATAAAATCCGGCGTTGGTGTAACCACGGTGGAGTTCTTCCAGTACAAAGCCCCGTTCCTCCGTCGGCCAGAAAATGGTATCTTCATTAAACGGATAGGTGAGATCGATTATCCTGCCGTCGAGAAAGTCATTCGGTTGTTCGGGTGTGCAGGACGATAGTAAGAAACTTATTCCAAAAACAAGAACGATGAACATCCGGTTCATGATAACCTCCTGAGATTGTTTTCAGCGGATTATTCACAGCAGTTAATAATAAGCAAGTTCACTGTTAAATTGCAAGTCCGGGATTCTGTTGAATCTTTGCTTTTAATGCATTATTTTTAGGTTCCGTACCATTTTAAGTGTAGAGTGTATAAATGAAAATGATTTATTTTTTAGCTTTTTTTGGCTTTCTTTTAGCCGGTTGTTCTCAAGGCGACCGGACCGAATCGGTTTTATTCTCTTCATTCGAGGAAATCGAATCCCCCGCGTCAAAAAGCAGCGGCCAACCTCTTCTGATTAGCGGCGACGATGGAAAGATTTACCTGAGCTGGATTGAACCGGGGAGCGAAAAGAAACATGCTTTTCGGTTTGCAACGTTTGACAGCGACGGTTGGAGTCAGCCGCGAACGATTATAGAGGGGGATGAATTTTTTGTCAACTGGGCGGATGTCCCTTCGATTTTTAAAACAAAGAACGGCGCTCTTGCCGCTCACTGGCTGCAGAGCAGCGATGAATGGATCTTTGCGTATGACGTTAAAGTCAGTCTGTCGTCCGATAACGGTATAAGCTGGTCCGATCCCTTATCACCGCATCGTGACGGCACAAAAACCGAACACGGATTTGCGTCCTTTTTTAATAATCCCGACGGCGGCGTCGGGATTACCTGGCTCGATGGGAGGGAGGCGGAATACTATGGCGCCGCAAACGGAGATAATGCACATGACGGGGATTGGAATATGCATCTCCGTTCTACAATCATTCAATCAAACAATCAGCTTGCAGAAGAGTTTTTGCTGGATGATAAAGTATGCGAATGCTGTCCGACCGCTGCAACCGAAACAAATGAAGGCGTTCTTATCGCCTACCGCAATAGATCCGATGACGAGATTCGCGATATATATCTTGTCCGGTATGCGAACGGTGCATGGTCTAACCCATATCCAGTCCATAACGATGGCTGGAATATTGCCGGCTGTCCGGTTAACGGTCCCGCACTGGCATCGGACGGCAACCGC
>PWYR01000080.1 GCA_003567775.1 Ignavibacteriales bacterium
ACTACTCGACAACCCGGAAAAATTTAAATTAAAAATCGAATAACACCCATGTTACAAACTGCAATCGATGCCGCAAAGGAGGCGGGAAAATTTCTCCGTGAAAGCAAAGGAAAATCTCTAAAGATAGAAAATAAAAGCTCATCAATCGATCCCGTTACACAAATCGATAAACAAGCTGAAAAAATAATTATTGATACAATTAAGGGTCGATATCCCGATCACGCAATACTTGCCGAAGAAGGCGGTGAAAGCGACGATATATCGGAGTACAGGTGGATCATCGATCCGCTCGACGGGACGGTAAACTTCACACACGGGCTTCCAATTTATTGTGTCTCGATCGGATTGGAATATAAGGGCGCTATTATCGCCGGCGCTGTTTATGAACCGAACGTCGACGACCTCTACACTGCCGAGCGGGGAAAGGGGGCATTTTTAAACGGTAAAAGAATACGAGTTTCGGATAATGATAGACTAATAGACAGCATATTGATAACCGGCTTCCCGTACGATATTCACGACAACCCGGATAACACAATCGGACGTTTTACAGATTTTTTAATGGAGGCGCAAGCTATTCGCCGGCTCGGCTCGGCTGCAATCGACCTCTGTTATATAGCCGCGGGATATGGAGACGGTTTTTGGGAGGCATTTATCAAACCGTGGGATATCGCCGCCGGCATGCTGCTCGTCGAGGAGGCGGGAGGAAAAGTAACGGATTTTGACGGCAAACCGATCGGTGCAGATTCACAACGTATACTTGCCACAAACGGCAAGATACACGATATAATGTTAAACGTATTAAAAAAAAGATTGTGATTAAATTAGTTTTAACATATCCATCAATATCAAAGCAATAGCAACAGCCAAACCGCCTCCGAAAATTATAATCGCCCCGATGTTGATAATACGTAATCTCGTTTCATCCATAGTCAAAGTTACTCCCGTAAGTAAAAATCCAAGTTAATATTTTTTTTCCATACCCGGTGGTACGGTGAATATATATTGCTCGAGAAATTCAATCGTTTCTTCTTTCTCACTCATATCATATGCAAGTAAATCACGTATTGATAAAATACCGATCAGATGCTCACCATCGATAACCGGCAGGTGTCGTATGTTTGCACCTTTCATTTTGGTGCTGCACACATCGATAGTATCGTCTGCATAGGCAAATACCAAATTGCGCGTCATGACTTCGTGTACGTTAATCAACGTTATATCCTTTCCGGGGGCAACAACTTTTCCGATAATATCCCGCTCTGTAAATATACCAACCAATCGTTCGTTTTCGAGGACCGGTACGGCGCCAATGTTGTGATCGGCCATTTTCTCAGCCGCCGATTGCACCGAATCGCTGTCTTGTACCGTTATGACCGGACGGTTTTTTAGCATCTCTTTTGCAGTTTTCATATAGTGTGTACCCGATGAGTGACTTTTGTGAATTATAGCATAATTTTGGTTAAAAGTCAAAGATTATATTTTCCCGGAGCGTAGAATAGCAATAACAAGCCAGAAACCAAGCACCCCGGCAAATAGATAACCTAAGATTCCAAATACAGAAAAACCAAATAGCATGGGACCTCGATCCAACTGCATAACAAGAGATGATCCCACAATTAAAGCGGCAATGATCAAGCTAAACGACAGCCGGTTTGAAGCGCGATCCATTTCGAGGATGAATTTTTCCAATCCTTCGTGATGCAATTGAACAAGCATTTTCCCTTGCTTCAATTTCTGAACAATATCCTCAAGATCCTGAGGAAGTTTTTTTACCATCATCCTGAACCGATCAAACAGATTAATAAGCTCGCGTGCCTGTCGTCGCGGATCGAAACGCTTGTACATAAACGATTCGATATAGGGCTTTGCTTCGGCAACCATATCGAACTTTGGATCGAGCATCTGTCCTACTCCGGCAGAGACAAGCAGCATTCTGCCCATGAGGGCGAGATTAACCGGCAAGATAATCCTATGCCTCCTGAATACCCCGAGCATATCGCCCAGCACTTTTTCCGCGTCGAGCTTATCAAGAGGAAGCCCGTAGTACCGGTCGACAAATTCCATGAGATCAAATTTAAGGAGATTGATATCGGTATCGTCTTCAAGAACGTTCAGCATCTTGAAAACCTGTATTGCTTTATCGACGTCGCGATTGGTCACCGCATAGAGCAGCATACTTAAATATTCAGCCGTTTCCTCGTCAAGCCGGCCGACGATACCGAAATCTACCGCTGCAATGACACTGTTGTCCGTTACAAAAAAATTGCCGGGATGCGGATCACCGTGGAAAAACCGATCCTCGAATACTTCTTTTAAAATCGCCCGCGCACCGTTGCTCGCTATCGCCTTTTTATCATATCCTCTCTTCTCAATTTCTTCAACGTTGGTGATTTTTACACCGTCGATATAATCGACCGTCAGAATTTTCTCGGAGGTATAATCCCAGTAGACGGCAGGGATAAAAAACGTTTCAATATTTTCGAAATTCACCCGAAACCGCTCTGCCGCATGTCCTTCGGCGATAAAATCGAGCTCGCGACGAATGGTGGAGGAGAACTGCTCGACCAATGCTTTGGGTCTGTACCACCGCGCTTCGGGTATATGACGTTCGAACATCGCGGCGAGTTCCTGAAGGATATCTAAATCGGTTTCGATGACGCGGCGAATCTTCGGCCGCTGGACCTTGACTGCAACCATTGTACCATCGGGAAGGGTGGCGCGGTGTACTTGTGCAATCGATCCTGAAGCGATTGGTTCCTCCTCAAAGCGCGTAAACAGCGACTCCGGTTCTTTGCCCATTTCATCGAGAAAAATTTCTTTGACTTCTTCGATTGAAAATGGCTCGACTTTGTCCTGCAATTTTTCCAATTCGCGAATATATTCTTCCGGAACGATGTCGGGTCTGGTACTGAGCAACTGACCGAATTTCACGAATGTCGGTCCGAGTTCGGTTAATGCAAGGCGAATTCGTTCGGCGGTCGGCTGCTCAGCTTTTTTCCTGCCGCGCCGCTTGATTATTTTGCGCGTTATTATATCGGGTCCGATCCGTTCGACAACGTCATCGAACCCGTATTTTGCCAGAACAAAAACAACCTGACGATAACGTCCTAACCGTTTATATGTTTTATAGACTTTAAGCGGTCGGACCATCGTCTTGCTTTGCATTTAGCTTGCGTTCAAGTTCTTCAACGCGTTTCTGCAATTCGACGTACTCATCGCGTGTCGGTAATCCCATATCGTGTACTACTTTCTTGACGTAATCGCGGACGGTTTTAAATAGCTTCTCCTGTTCTTCCTGAACGCGGTTAATTATATCATTAACCGCCTTACTGCGATCTTTTTCAGCTACTTCACCGCGCTTTATAAGATCATCGACAAGCTCTTCAACTTTTTCCGTCGTCATGCTGACAAGACCGAGTCCCGCCAGATAGGTTTTCTTAATCAGATCGAACATAGTTATTCTCCTTTTTGTGATTTCTCTCCATTGTTTATTACTCGAAGATATACATATATCTCTTACCGAGCAAGTATCCATCAATACTCATTATAACCATCTTTATCAACCATTCCGTATATATGTTGCGGCGGTTGAACATCACTATCACTCAACCGGTACGCTTTGGTTACGCGATGAACAGCATCTTCGATCCCTGTCCGGTTGTTTCCATATACCGTTGCGATTGGCTCATTTTTACCGACCCTGTCGCCTATTTTCTTGTGTATAATGATACCGGCTGTATAGTCGATCGAATCGACAACTTTTCTTCTTCCGGCGCCGGTTACCAATCCGGCTAATCCGATACCGTAATTATCGATCTCTCTGACAAACCCCTCCATTCCCAACACCACTTCTTCGCGGTACTGTGCTTTTTTATATTTCGCAGGATTTTCGATATAAGACGTATCGCCGCCCTGTTCGTTTACCAGTTGAAGAAATTTTTCATACGCTGCACCGGATTCGATCGCTTCCCGTGCAACGGATTCTCCTTCCTCAATTGTTGCTGCTTTTTCACCGAGATAGATCATCGCTCCTGCAAGCCGGTAGGTTACCTCCATAAGATCTTGAACGGTGTCACCTTTCAAACAACGGATGCATTCTTCAACTTCGAGCCAGTTGCCGACTGCATTACCGAGCGGCTGATTCATATCGGTAATAAATCCGACGGTACGTATCCCGAATGCATCTCCTACGTTGATGAGCGTTTTCGCAAGTTCAATCGCTTCGTTTTTTTCCCGCATAAAAGCGCCGCTGCCTGTTTTCACATCGAGCACAAGGGCATCGATACCCTCCGACAGCTTTTTACTCATAATGCTGCCTGCAATAAGCGGAATACATTCGACGGTCGCGGTTACATCCCGAAGTGCATACATCTTCTTATCGGCGGGCGCGATATCTTTTGTTTGACCGATCATCACCACCCCGATCTTTTCGATTGTTTTTTTATAGGCATCGATATCAAGGTCGGTTCGAAATCCCGGAATTGACTCAAGTTTATCCAGCGTACCTCCTGTGTGACCAAGACCGCGTCCGGATATCATCGGTACGGGCACGCCGCATGCTGCAACAAGCGGGGCAAGAATAATAGATACCTTGTCGCCGACCCCGCCCGTCGAATGTTTATCGACTTTAATACCCGGAATAAACGACAGATCAACAACCGTTCCCGAGTGTACCATCACACGGGTAAATTCCTTCATTTCCGAATCGGACATACCCTGAAAATAAACCGCCATCAGCCATGCTGCCATCTGGTAATCCGGAATTTCACTGTTTACATAACCATTGACAAAGTGCTGTAACTCATCGGGTGATAACGCTTCCCCTTCTCTCTTTTTCTTTATAAGTTCAACAGGGATCATATTATTCATCTTTTAATTGTTGCTAAACGGCAGGAGACCGATCAAATTATGATTCTACTTTGACGGTAAATTCCTTCTCACACCGGGTGCATTTATACTCTATTGTCACCCAATTATTCCGTTCATAATAACTCAATTCCGCAAGTTCGCCGTCGCAAGTTCGCACCATACATCGTTTAAGATCAAGTCGATAGGTACGATCCATAGGATATAAATCATCATTGTGATCGTGCTGCATTACGTGGTCCTTTCTAAAAATAGTGTACAAAAAATCGAAATCAATAACAAATTTTGATATTAAACGTTCGAATCTTTATCTTAAAGGAATTTGCAAATAAATAATTATACACATTACTCACCAAACTGAAAGGGATACCACGTGATATACTTTTGGGTCGTTATTGGCTACCTTGCAATACTAATGGCTATCTCTATCCGTAAAAGTTTTCTCATAAAAGGACAGGAAGATTTTATGGTTGCAGGGCGATCGGTTCCAACATCCCGGCTGGTCGGAACCCTTCTCTGCACATGGATCGGTTCAGGAAGCTTGCTTGCGGGAGCAGGATTAGCAGCGCAAGTTGGATTTGCGGAACTATGGATGGCAGCCGGCGCATGGGTCGGTATTGTAATAGTTTTTTTCCTTGCCGCGAGAGTACGCAAAATAGCGGAATTCACGGTCCCCGATATACTTGAATTGCGTTATAATAAATGGGCTCGAATTCTCGGCACATTAGTGATAATCATTGCATATACCACTATTGTCGGTTATCAGTTTCGCGGGGGTGGATTCGTTTTGAATTTGATTGCAGATATCCCTGTCGAACGGGGTATCATCATCACTGCGGTTTTCATTGTGACTTTTACTGCATTTGCGGGAATGCTCTCTATTGTTTCAGTCGATATCATTAACGGTGCGGTTATAACAGCGGCAGTTCTCATTGCAGCACCGGTTGTTTTCTTCAGCATCGGCGGCGCCGAGCAGCTTACAGCGACGCTCGATCCCTCACATTTTCAGGTATTCGGAGATGCTAATTTCCTGTGGGCTATGGGTATCTTCTTCCCGACATTTTTCCTCCTCCTCGGTGAATCGAATATGTACCAGAAGTTTTTCTCGGCGAAAAACGAGAAATCCGCCAAGTCCGCCGTTATATGGTGGGTAATCGGTACTATCATTGTCGAAACTGCGATTGCATCGCTTGCAATATTTGCAAACAGCCACTTCAACCTTGTTGAAACCGAGAAGATTATCCTGCATACCGCACGGCACAGCACCGAGGTCGGTTTACCGGTTATCGGCGGTCTGCTGCTTATCTGCGCAGCGGTTGCTATTATAACATCGACCGGCAATAGTTTTCTGCTTACTCCTTCAACCAATCTAACACGCGATATATATCAACGATTTATCAATCCCGACGCCGATCAAAAACGGGTTGTGTTGATACAACGGTCGATGGTAATTGCACTCGGTGTGTGTGCATATTTCTTATTGACCCAATTTGAAACCGTACTCGCAATGGCGCTTACGGCATACACTATGGTGGGAGCCGGCTTAACGCCGGCATTGCTTGCCGCATTTCTATGGAAACGGGTAACGGTTGCAGGCGGGGTTGCTTCGCTCGCAACCGGTATGGGTGTGACGCTTATGATCACGGTTGTAAACGCTGTTCGTGAGGAACAACTATTGAGCGAACAGTACATCATACTGCCGGCGGCAAGCGCATCAATTCTTGTTCTGGTTATAGTTTCATTGCTTACCCCGCCGTCGCCTCATGAAAAATGGAAACGTTTTTACACGAAGGATACCTCGCTTGAAGATGCAATTAAAGAACAACAAGCAAAAGCAGTAGAATGACACAAACGGAACTTGCAGAGAAACGGGTGGAGCTGTGGCGGCTCCGCCCGGATCTCGCACCAAACGACGAAAAAGAAATACGAAAGTTTATAAAAGAAGCAGGTTTTTGCTACACATACCACATTCCGAAAGATACCATTCCATCGCTCATCCAAACCGTATCCGGTGCGGTTAATGCACCGGGACGTTATAAAAATTCACCTGACGATCCGTTCTATGAAATGATCAACGAAACATATCGATCGTATTATAATCAAAAACTGTTTATTGAAGTCGTTGTATTCGGTAAGCATCCTGTTATTGTATATCGTGACGTTCTTGCGCGTCTATATAGATTAACCGGTACGGATGTACAACGCGGCTATCTATCACGACGGAAACGGAATACAAATCTTGAAAAAGCTATTATCTCATACTTAAACGAAAAAGGTCCCGCCACCCGTCGTGAGCTGCGATTATCTCTGTTCGACAAAAGAAAAAACAGTGCAATCAAATTGACGAAAGCCATCGAATCGCTGGGGAGACAATTAAAAGTTATTCGTACCAGACAAGAAAATAATGAATTACGATGGATCACTCCCGAAAAATGGAATCCGCACTTATGTAATGAAGCCATAAAAATCGAACGTGATGAAGCAATCGAATATCTTGCCTTACGGTTTCTTCAAATTTCGGTTGCATCCTCTCGAAAAGCTCTCAGAAGGTTTTTCAAGAATGTCATTCCACCGGCTGTAATGGATCATACACTCAATAGTCTTATACAGCGAGGAATAATAGTAATAGATCCCGATCTCATTGTCGACGGAAAACGTGCTCTAAAAGCTCGATAACGTACTTTTCGATGAAATATCCCTTGACAATCCCTCATAAATATCGTATAATTATATTTAGATATACCTAAATTTATTATTCAGGTATTAAAAGAAATTATTTAAATGTCTACGCATGTAGAAGACTATATCAAGAATATTTATAAGCTGCAAAATGATCGTGACAAGGTCACCACATCGTCGCTTGCAGATGCGTTAAATGTATCTGCAGCATCGGTTACCGATATGATAAAAAAATTATCCGACCGGAGTCTGATTAACTATATGCCGTATCAGGGGGTAGAACTGACCAGGAGCGGAAAAAAGATGGCGCTGCGAACGTTACGACGCCATCGGTTGTGGGAAATGTTCCTCGTTGAATTTCTGGATTACACATGGGATGAAGTACACGATGAAGCCGAGAAACTGGAACATATAATGTCGGAGGATCTCGAGGAAAGAATAGATAAAGCACTCGGCTACCCGAAACACGATCCTCACGGTCACCCGATTCCAACTAAGAACGGTGAAATAGTTGAGGACGATCATCCGTCACTTGCGGATTTGAAGGTCAATGACAGCGGTATAGTTATTAGAGTTAACGATGCGTCGCAATCGCTTTTAAAACATATGGCATCGATCGGCATTCAGATTCAATCGCCGGTAAAAGTACTTGACATAGTCGAATTCGACGGTTCGATGCTTGTGCAAATTCTAGAAAATGATGTGTACGTTAGTCGACAGGTTGCACGAAATATTTTCGTTGATATAGAAGAGTAAGAAATTCTATGGAGACCATGATCCATTCTCTCACTGCGCTAAGTATATCAATATTGATAATAGGGATGCTCATTATTGTGTTCTTTCCTGAAAAAGGTATTCTTGCACGATGGAACCGTACCAGAAAGAATACAGAACGCATTCTTATTGAAGATGCGTTGAAGCATATTTACGATTGTGAATATAACGACACCGATTGTACGCTTCACAGTATTGCAGGCAATTTAGCTATCTCGGGTGACCGAACCGCAAAATTGACTGAAAAATTAATGATCCACGGGCTCATTGAGTCACATACGGGATATATCACATTGACCGATGCCGGCAGATCATATGCACTCCGTGTTATCAGACTTCATCGATTATGGGAACGGTATCTTGCCGACCAGACAGGAGTGGATGAAAATGATTGGCACAGTGAGGCAGAAATCAAGGAGCACGCTATTTCTCCCGATGAAGAAACTGCGATCGCTGCACAATTAGGTAATCCGCTTACCGATCCGCACGGCGATCCGATACCTTCATCATCAGGTACCGTGATGAAACAACACGAGACACCGATCTGTAAACTGAAAAAAGGAGAGTATGGCCGAATCGTTCATATAGAAGACGAACCTCCTGCAATATACTCGCAACTTGTTGCCCTTGGACTTCATCCCGGCATGCAGGTTCGAATCATCGATCAAAACGATGAAAGATTAACAATTGAAGCAGACGGTAACGAATGTATTCTTGCACCGCTCTTTGCAGGACATATTCATATTACACCAATTCATCACACTAAAGATGTACAACATAATTTTCAACCGCTATCGTCGTTAGAGGAAGGCGAAGAGGCGCAGGTTGTAGCAATATCACGAAAAATCCGCGGTCAACAAAGGCGCCGATTAATGGATCTCGGACTCGTTCCCGGCACCAGTGTAACAGCCGTTATGAAAAGTGTCGGTAACGACCCTGTTGCATACAAGATACGGGGAGCGTTAATCGCTCTTCGAAACAGTCAGACAAACGGTATTTTCATAGAACGTAAAGAAGAAAAACAAAATGAAACCACTAAATCAATGTGAACAATGTACGGTTCATAAAGAAAGTACTTTCATAAAGTACGGTATCAATATGAGCCGATACGATTATCTGGTAGCTCTGGCGGGAAACCCGAACACTGGGAAAAGTACTGTTTTCAATAATTTGACCGGTTTGAAACAGCACACCGGAAACTGGCCGGGGAAAACCGTAACCCGTGCAGAAGGAGCATTCTCCTATCGCGATAAGAAGTTTAAAATCGTCGATCTTCCCGGCACGTATTCTCTTTTAACGATGAGTACCGATGAAGAAATCGCACGCGACTTTCTGTTGTTCGGTAAACCCGATGTTACGGTTGTCGTCGTCGATGCTACGCGAATTGAACGGAATTTGAATCTGGTACTCCAAATACTCGAGATCACCGACCACGTAGTAATATGTCTCAACCTAATCGACGAGGCGAAACGGCACAATCTGGAAATCGACGTCCTTCAACTCTCGCGCGATATCGGGGTACCTGTTGTTCCAACGGCAGCACGACATAAGAAGGGAATGGAAACATTGATGCAATCTATATATGATGTTGCGACCGGCGCATATCAGTGTAAACCGAAACGTTTGAAAAATATATCTCCCAAAGCAAGCCGTGCAATCGAAAACCTTACAAAACAACTTAATGATATCTTTCCCCATCTGCATAATGCGCGATGGATCGCAATGAGATTACTGGAAGGAGATCAACGCATTATTAATGCAATACGGTCCGGTGAATTGGGAACGATTCATCAGGAGGAAACGACACAAGAAAAACTGAAGTCATATGGATACGAAACAGTTTAACGAAAAAGAAGATATTCTAACCAATGCAACCCGTTACCGTGAGGAAATTGGCGAGAACTTTTACGATACAATGTTGGAATCTATTTATTCCGAAGCGGCAACGATAGCCAAAAAATCCGTACGCCAGCGTGATGATAAGCGGATATATACACTGGATCGTACCATCGACCGTATTGTCACCAGCAAAGTATACGGTTTTCCGATCATGGTTGGTCTGCTTGCCGTCGTCTTCTGGATAACAATCGTCGGTTCAAACCTTCCGTCCGATATGCTCTATATATTACTTGTAGAGACATTGCATCCTGCATTAAAGGGTGTCGCCAGTACCATTGGTTTTCCCTGGTGGTTGGACGGTCTGTTGATAGACGGCGCGTACCTAAGCGTTGCGTGGGTCGTGAGCGTTATGCTTCCGCCTATGGCAATATTTTTTCCGTTGTTCACGTTACTCGAAGATTTCGGCTATCTGCCGCGTGTTGCGTTTAATATGGATTCGTTATTCCGGAAAGCGGGCGCTCACGGCAAACAGGCATTAACTATGAGCATGGGGTTCGGTTGTAATGCAGCGGGTGTCATTTCTACTCGAGTCATTGATAGTCCACGTGAACGGATCATTGCAATCCTGACAAACAATTTTTCACTCTGTAACGGACGATGGCCGATACTAATTTTAATCTCGACAATATTTATCGGAAGTCTTGTTCCGGCCCATATCGCGGGACTGGTATCCGCAATGGCAGTGGTAAGTGTAGCTTTACTCGGTATTGTATTAAGCATCGTACTTTCGTGGTTTCTGTCGCATACGATTCTCAAAGGAGAAGCTTCTACATTTAGTTTGGAGCTTCCACCTTATCGCCCGCCGCGGATACTACGAACACTTTATACATCGCTAATAGACCGTACGATATTTGTACTATGGCGTGCAATCTTATTCGCAACACCGGCAGGATTGGTCATCTGGCTGGTAGCAAACATTTCAATCGGTGATGCGAGTTTAGCTGACCATTTCATCAGATTCGCCGATCCGTTCGGATTATTTATAGGATTAAATGGAATTATACTGCTGGCGTTTATCATTGCAATCCCGGCGAATGAGATCATAATCCCGACTATACTAATGTTGACAGTAACAACTCTCGGTATGCATGAAGTCGGCGCCGGCACAGGTGTAATGTTTGAATTGGATTCCGTCAGCGCAACAGCTTCAATTTTTCATACAGGCGGATGGACACTTTTAACCGGTATCAACTTGATGCTCTTCAGCTTGATACATAATCCATGTTCAACAACGTTATACACAATCTATAAAGAAACAGGTAGTATGAAATGGACCGCATTGGCGGCGGTTATTCCACTCACGTTGGGAATTGCCGTTTGCTTTTTTGTTGCACAAATTTGGAGATTATTTCTGGGAGGATGAATTTTATGAGGAATAAAGTAGTGCTCTTTGTAGTGTCAATAATTTCGCTCAGTATTATCATGGCTGGATGCGGTGGAAAAAGTGAGGGAGGTGAACGTGAAAAACCACTCGTCGTTGCAACCACAACAATCATCGCCAATATAACAGAAGAAATTGCCGGAGACCGAGTTGAAGTCTATGGTATAATGCCCGTCGGTGGCGATCCGCATATCTATCAACCGGTACCGGGCGACGCCAGGATGATTGCGCGTTCGGATCTTGTACTTTTGAATGGACTTGAACTCGAAGGCTGGTTAACGGAACTCGCACAGCATGCCGGCGGTTCGCGTCCGATGGTAACGGTTACCGATGGAATCACTCCGCTTGAAGATAAACAACGTCACGGAGAGCCTGACCCCCACGCATGGTTTGATGTGCAGAATATGCATTACTACGTTGATAATATCGTACGGGGATTAATTACAATCGATCCGGATGGAGCGGAAATTTATAATGAACGCGCCGCCGCATATAAAAAGAAACTCGATGAACTTGACGTCTGGGTGCATGAACAAATTGAATCCCTCCCCGGGGACCGGCGAATACTCATTACGAGTCACGATGCATTCCGTTACTTTGGCGAAGCGTACGGTGTTCGTGTCATGGCGTTGCAAGGAATAAGCACCGAAGCACAACCGCAAACAAAAGATGTAGTAGAATTAGTACGGGCGGTGCGGAACTATAATATTCCGGCAGTCTTTATCGAAACAAGCGTAAATCCGAAAATGCTCGAGCAAATTGCGCGCGACGCAGGAGCTCGAATCGGAGGCGAGCTCTTTTCCGATTCAATCGGTCAACCCGGACACGAAGGCGGCACCTATATCGGAATGGTGCGATATAATGTGAGAACGTTTGTCGAATCGATGATGCAAGAACCGGTAGCGGGGAAATAAGATGAACATAAAACCGGTAATAGACATTCAAAATCTGACAGTTTCGTATCACCGAAAACCGGCGATCCGGTCGGTCAACTTAAAGCTTACGGAGAGAGGAATTATAGGTATAATAGGTCCAAACGGAGCAGGTAAATCAACACTCCTTAAGGCAATACTCGGTCTTGTCCCGATCGACAACGGAACAGTCAAAGTATTCGGCGAACCGGTCTTCAAGGTGCGAAATAAAATCTCTTATGTTCCGCAAAAAGAGATAATTGATTGGGATTTTCCCGTTACGGTTTATGACGTAGTTATGATGGGTAGATATGCACATCTCGGAGTGATTGAACGACCGGGACCGTCCGACCGGGATATCGTCGAAGCAGCGATTGATAAAGTCGGCATGAACGAGTATAAAAACCAACAGATCGGCAACCTTTCGGGTGGACAGCAGCAACGGGTTTTTCTTGCGCGCGCTTTAGCACAAGAATCCGAGATATTGCTGCTCGACGAACCGTTTGTCGGCGTGGATGCGGCTACCGAACATGCCATCATCGATTTAATGCACTCACTGAACGATGAGGGGAAGATGGTGGTGGTTGTCAATCACGACCTCGGTAAAGTACAGGAATACTTTCAATACTTAATTATGATCAATCAACGACTCATTGCATACGGACCGACCCGTGAAGTGTTTAAACCCGATCTGTTGAGCAAAACATACGGCGGACGACTGACCATCTTACAAAAAACCGAACAACTGTTCGGTGTGGCGCAATGATGTACGACTTATTTATAGAACCCCTCCAATATCAGTTTATGCAGCGGGCGCTCATCGCTTCGGTAATGGTCGGCGTCATCAACGGCGCGCTCGGATGCTTTATCATACTGCGCCGTATGGCATTCATCGGTGATGCGCTCTCCCACGCAATTCTACCGGGCGTCGTAATAGCGTTTATGGTTGCAGGTAAAGGTCACTTTGCATTATTCCTCGGCGCCGTATTTGCGGGAATTGTTACTGCACTCCTCATCGGATTCGTCAATCGCAACAGCCGCATCAAAGAAGATTCGGCTATCGGAGTAATTTTTATCGGTATGTTCGCATTCGGGGTTTTGCTGATCGGCCGTTTACAGGCAGTGCATCTCGACTTGCAGCATTTTCTCTTTGGAGATCCGCTCGGCGTCTCCCCGGGGGATCTTTATCTAACCGGAATTATCGGCATTGTTATTCTTGGGTCAATCACGTTGTTCTATAAACAACTGCAACTAACGTCGTTCGATCCGATAATGGCCACGGCTATCGGCATGAATACAGGCATGGTACACTATTTCTTAATGGGTATTCTCTCGATGACGATTGTTGCTTCGCTGCAAGCAGTCGGAATCATACTTGTTGTCGCAATGCTCATTACACCCGGTGCAACCGCTTACTTGCTCACTGAGCGGCTTCCTAAAATGTTGATATTGGCGTCGCTCATAGGCGCAACTGCTGCGATAATCGGCTTATACATTTCCTATTGGATGAACTACTCCTCCGGCGCTGCAATGGTAATAGTAGTCACACTCATGTTCCTGATAACGCTTATCTTTGCACCTAAACAGGGTGTACTTATAAAAATAATTCAACGGAAAAGAGCACAAGAACGGCATTTAAACGACGATGTTCTAAAAGCGACCTACCAGCTTTCCCGGGATATGCAGGAAACAAATCTATCGCAAATTGCAGAATATCTCGGCATTACAACTCATTTACTTAAAAATGTTCTCCATAAGCTACTTCAAAAACAACTGATAATGCACACAGATGATGAGAGCATCCTCTTAACCGAGGACGGCAAAAAACACGCGCTTAAATTAATCCGGTCGCATCGCCTTTGGGAAACATATCTCACCGAACAAGCCGGCTTAGGATGGGAACATGTCGACGAGGAAGCCGAACGGTTGGAGCACGATCTGCCCGATGATATAGTAGACGAAATCGATGAACGCCTCGGTTATCCCGAACACGATCCGCACGGTGCGCCTATTCCCAAAAAGGACGGAACCATCCGCGAGACAGAAGATCATCCGCTTGCTTCATTACATGTGGGTGAAACCGGAATCATAACACGAGTGAGCGATCAGATCCCCGAGGTGCTTGCCACATTGTGGAATGCAGGATTAATTCCTAACGTACAACTCACCGTAACGGAACGGGACAACGGTACTATGCACGTGCAAGTCGGTGAGAAAAAATTTACACTCGATGATAAGGCAGCTTCGAGGGTGATGGTGAGAAAGGTATAAATAACCAATTAAAAATCCTGCATTTCAGTAAACCCCATAACTTTAACTCCATTTTGCACATACATTTCTTCGCCGCCATAAATAAGATACGGTTCGAAACCGGCCATAAATTTACGTAAGTAATGAAAGCTCTCAAAAAAATCATCATGCACGGTTTTCCCGGATTTGATTTCCATGGCTATCAACCGACCGCCTCTCTCTATTAGCAAATCTACCTCGTTCCTGTTGGAATCCTTCCAGAAGTAGATATGCTGTTCTTCACCTCGGTTCAATGCACGCTTAATTATTTCACAGATAACAAGATTTTTAAATAAAGCACCTCTTGCGAAATGAGATTGGAGATCTATGGTGCTTCGGATACCAAGGACATTACATGCCAGACCGGTATCGTAAAAATAAATCTTTGGTGATTTAATAATACGTTTGCCAAAATTTTTATAAAATGTGTGTAACCGAAAAACGATAAATGAAGATTCGAGCACCGACAACCATGCATCAACTGTCTTACCGGTAATACCGAGGTCCTCTCCGATACTTTGGCGATTCAGCTCAAGCCCGATGCGCCCCGCCAATATCTGAATAAACCGTCGAAATATTGTTAAATCACTTACTTTGATTAATTTTCGAACATCCCGCTCTACATAATTTTGTAAATAATTCGGGTAATAATCAGCCGGCGACAAATCCTGCTCATAAATTCGCGGATACCCTCCATACAAAATAAATCGTTCCCAACCATCAGCTTTTAATTCCGAACCTTTCAATTCCGCATACGAAAACGGAAGCAAATTTAATATTGCCACACGATCCGCCAGTAAACGTGAAACATGTTCCAATAATAAAAAATTTTGAGATCCTATTAATATGTACTCGCCCATGCGTTTTCTTTCATCCGTGTACATTTGTAAATATGAGAACAAATCCGGGACATTTTGAACCTCATCCAGGATAATACTTCCTTTGTATGTTTCGAGGAAACCCTGCGGGTCGGAGACGGCAAAATCATGGATAGCGGGTATCTCCAGATTGATATATGTATAATCAGGGAAGAGCCGGCGTACCAGGGTAGTCTTTCCGGATTGGCGAGGACCGATTACCGCTACAATCGGAAATTTTCTTAGAAATGATTTAAACATTTAGCGTCTATAATCGATTAATTATGATAGATTATGCAATATAGGAATCATATTCCCAAATTACATAAATAAATCTATTAATTCAAGAAAATTTACATATTTACCATTGGGGAATATCAAAATTGCATAAGTTTCAAAACCCTGCAGCAGTATCAAACATTGTTTCATAATCCTTGCTATAGCGCTCGACGGCCCTGAACATTGCCTCGGCAATTTGTTGTTGACCCTGTGAGCTTGCAATAAATCGTTCCTCATCCGGATTTGATAGATACCCTACTTCAAATAGTACACTCGGCATTGATGCACCCACAAGCACGTAGAAGCCCGCCTGTCGTATACCTCGATTATTGACTCCGGTATCCCGCGTCATCTTATTCTGCAATATATCGGCAAATTGTTCACTGTACCGGATGTATGCACTATGCGCCATTGAGACGAGAATAAAATTTTCATCGGACAGGTGAGCATATCGCTCCTCGTGGTCTTCCTCGAACCGGATTACAGAGTTCTCACGCTCCGCAATGCGAATTGCATCTTCTGTTTTTCCGGGACGAAGAAGGTAGATCTCAAATCCCCTCTGAGGCGCCGGTTTTCGCGGAGTTGAATTTGCGTGAATACTGATGAATAGCTTCCCTCCTGCTTCATTTGCAATCTGCCCGCGGCGATCTAATTCAACAAACTCATCAGTTTCACGTGTATAAACGACTTTTGTCTGCGGCATATTCTTTTTAATCAGCTCACCGAGCTTTTTTGAAATTGCAAGTGCAACATCTTTCTCCCGCGTACCACGCACGCCGATTGTCCCGGGATCCTTTCCTCCATGCCCCGGGTCTATGACAATAACATCCAGTTTCCACCGGTCACGTTCGCGGGCAAGCGCTTCATCGGTCGTGGTGCGCCAATGATTTTGTGTCAGTTCGGTAGGATCGACCTTCTTATGTAGTGCGACTATGATATCATCGCTTTTCGGATCGCGAAAAACATCGGTCGAGTGTACGTCTCTATTTAACTGAATAGACAATTGAAACGCCGTCGGTGTTTGCTCGGGGACAACCCGCCGAACAGGCGTTTTCGGAGAGAAATTCTTAAATGCATTCATATCCACCCGCGCACCGACGACTGTCAAATAAAACCAACCATCATCGCGATAAAAACCCGAGAAATCCTTAATCGATCTGCTGCTCTTCAATCTAATCAGATAACCGTTCTTCCGCTCCTCGACTTCCATCCCGGTAATATCGACATGATGCTCGGGACGGAATTCGCCTATAACCAATGTACGATCGGTATCTTCAAATACTACATCGGTTGGAAGAACTATGTCAAGAAACCTGGCAAAATCATTAAGCGGCACAAAAAGATCGTTTCCGGCAATAATTACATTTACCGGGAGCTGATACACCGATTCCGCGTTGGTTACAATATCGTTCACAACCACAAAAGGATTATCACCTGTGGCTTTTAACCGAAATCGCGGCGTTTTAAGCTCAATTTTCTTTGTATCCCGGGCATAATACAAACCGAGATCAAGCGCATTAGCTACATCACGCATGGATCCATACACGATCGAATGCTCGGTAAATGTAGCAATAAGCGGTTTTTCATCCCGACCATCGATGTGTACACGCGACGTCTGTGCCTGTGTATTGAA
>PWYR01000084.1 GCA_003567775.1 Ignavibacteriales bacterium
TGAGCCGCCTGTCCCGATGAGGTGGCAAGTGCGGCAACTCCTCCTTCAAGCGCTGCGATACGATCTTCGAAAACGGCACTTGTCGGATTCATGATACGGGTGTATATGTTACCGAATTCCTTCAGCGCAAATAACGTAGCAGCATGTTCCGAATCGTTGAAGTTATACGATGTGGTCTGGTATATCGGAACTGCCCGTGCATTGGTTGCCGGATCGGGCTGTTGCCCTGCATGAAGCTGCAGCGTTTCGAATCGGTATTTTTTCGGTTTACCGTTTGTGCTCATAAGATTCCTCCCTTATGGTGTTTGTGATTGATTGTTTGATGGTCTTAATAAAAATTGATGGTCTACTTTCATACATCTGTTTTGAATCAATGTTTTACCGTTTTGCTTAACTTTATCTTTTTGTTCGGGATGTACCCCGGTCCCTAATTGCAACCAGATAACAGGGGCGTCGATTGATAATGCTTCATCGACGATGCCCGGTATGTCTTTTGGTTTACGGAATATATCAACTGCATCGATTTTATATGGAACCGATTTCAGGTCGGGATATGCTTTCTCGCCGAGTATTGTTTCTGCAGTGGGATTAACCGGTATTACCTTATACCCGATGTTTTTTAGATACCTCCCCACATAATGACTGTCCTTATGCTGATTTCTTGAAATACCGACAATCGCGATGGTTTTTACCGTGTTTAAAATTTCTTTCACCGTTTCTGTTTCTTCAATAAGTTCAGGTGTCGCATACATCCTGTTTTCATACCATGTTCGAAATGTAGGTCCCATTTAACCCTCCTAAGCTGAAAAAATATTCAATAATCAATCATCAATAAAAAATAAAAAACCCTCTCCGGGAAAGCATACCGAAGAGGGTTTGTGTAGAAAAACCGTCTTCTCATCTTTCCCATTTCCCATATCTACATATGATATGGGCGGGCAGGATTTAGCACCTTGACATCCCGTCCCGAAGTTTCGGGTAGGGACCGGTTGCTAAGGCATCATAGGGCCTGTTCCCTCCGCCTTTCTCGATGAGAACTTATATGTCCGGGGCGTTACATGAATCCGCCCGAAAAAATACAAAAAAGCCCTCACGAGAACTTTCCCGGAGGGCTTTGCAAATAGTGATTGGTTTTTAGATTATTGGTTGTTTAATCAGACCGTGCCCTCCAGTGTGTATATACACATACACATCATGAAGGAAAACATGTCTTTTCTAATTTCGCTATGTAATAGTGGCTGTTTCATTATTCTCAATTACTTTACTTTGGGTAAAGTAATATATTTATAGGTTGATGTCAAGAGGTCAAAGAACTTTTTTTAATTTTTTTTTAAAAAATATAAAACCATCCGTTTGCGGGGCGTCCTACCGTTGAGTGAGCACAATGATGTATTGAAAAGAATAATTCTGCTTGTATCACAAATGTGTGTATATCTGTAAACGGGACGCCCCCTACTCTAAGAAGATTATAGATATCATTAAATATGCATCAGCCGAAAATTTATAATTTTCGCATGTCCGATCCCTCCGCGCAAACCCGTCAAACCTGTCCCGCCCGTTGATTTTATAGTTATCAATTTGTATGTTATTCATACTATGGAATTGTTGACAAAACAGGAATTTGTGCTTTCCCATCCGGCGGGTGTTGGACGGGATGATGAAGTTGTATCGGGAGATATCCGGCATATCGATGACGGCAGACCGAAACCCCTGATGATCATTGCTCATGGATACAAGACTTTTAAGGATTGGGGATTGTTCCCGCATACAGGCGAATATTTTGCCGGGAAGGGATATGTAACCGTAGTAATAAATTTTGCAAGGAACGGCGTCAGAACCGGTGAAAAACAGATTACCGATTGGGAGATATTCTCGCGGTTAACCGCTACGAGTGAAATAGAAGATCTTCACCTCGTTCTAAATGCAGTCTGTGAAGGCGCGCTTGAATATTACGGTATCGATACCGAAGGAACTTCACGGGTGCTTTTAGGTCATTCGGGAGGCGGCTCGGTGGCTATAATTACGGCAGCAGAACGGAATGATGTAGATGCCGTCATTGCATGGTCGCCGCCGTCGACTTTTGATAGAGTTAAACCGGAAGAAAAGATATACTGGCGGCAGAATGGCGAGCTTGAGCTGCACGGCGATCCCGAATACGGTACCATCCGTATCGGTATTGAACCGCTCAACGATATTGAGATCAATGCGGTGCGTTTGAATGTAATCGAAGCAGTTAAGCGATTACGATGTCCGATCTTTATTGCGCAGGGGGATGACGACCAAACGGTATTACCCCGGGAGGCATATAAACTTAATGCAGCAACCGCCGATGAAAAGAGTAAATTGCTCGAGCTTCATGGTTCAGGCCATCTCTATGGCGTTACGCATCCCTATGAACCCGCTTCATCGGTACATTTAAATCGGGTGCTCGATGAAACAAATGATTGGTTAGAAACTGTTATTAAATAATATAAAATAATAAGCTGGTATAAAAGGAAGTAGAATGCAATCACACGGAAAAACACTCTCGACTGCACCGGAATCGCTCGGCATCAATGCGACCGGTGTATATGCACAGGCGTTCTGGGTTACTATGTTTGCCGCTTTAACGGCGCTTGGCGCCAGATTTGAAATATGGCAGTACCCCGTCCCTTATACATTACAAACAATGTTTGTTCTTCTTGCTGGCGCCTTTCTCGGAAAACGCAATGGCGCACTCAGTCAGATTCTATATCTTGGAATCGGAACAATCGGAATACCGGTATTTGCGGCAGGTGGAGCGCTCGGAATAGCCCGGTTGATCGGGCCAACCGGTGGATATCTGCTTGCATTTCCGATAGCAGCGTTTGTCGTCGGTTACCTTATCGAAAACCGGAAGAGCTATATGGGAATATTGATCTCAATGGCGGTGGGTTTGTTAATAATATTCACAGCCGGTACAATTCACCTGCACTTTGTTGTAATTCATAATTGGATCGAAGCATTCAAGGCAGGATTTTTAATCTTTAGCTGGTGGGATGCATTGAAACTTTTTGCCGCAGCGAGTATATTCCATCAGTTTTCACGGCGAATGAAATAGCGTACTCAGGTGATTCCGCCCGGGTCCTATGCGGTTCTTGTTCGTGAGTGTACCTTGGTCCGGAATACCATCGGATGCTATATTTCCGATCTCAGGTGCATCCACTGAATGGAATCTGTAACGGCGTTTGCTTGACTATAGAGCGTTTTTTATCTATATTTAAACTTATTTATTCGTTCTTTTTATAGATTTTTGAAGAATAATGAAATTGAATACGGGTAGTTTGCCGATAGGTGTCAGGGAGTATTCATTTGCTGAAGACACCCGGACCGTAGGTCTTGATGATCGCTTTTTGGGTGATGTTGCGGTACTGGCGCGGATTGAGAAAACCGCGAGAATGATAGAGTTGAAAGCGACGATTAATGTAAAAGCAAATCTTATATGTGACCGGTGTGCCGGGGAATTTGTAAGAAATATCAAAACGAATTACCGTATGGTGTACTTTTTCAGCGAAGATGAAACCGGCGGCTACCCCAAAGAAGAAGTGGCAGTGCTTCCTTCGGAAAACACAGTGATAGATATTAGCGACGATGTTCGGCAATTTACGCAATTGACCATTCCGCTGAAGGTATTATGTAAGTCGGAATGTAAAGGTTTGTGTCAAATTTGCGGCTCAGACCTTAACGTTAATACCTGTTCCTGCGATGAGTCATATATTGATCCCCGGTGGGAGCAATTGAATAAACTTTTAAATCAAAATTAATAATTTGTATTTTTTTTGCGGAGAATAATTACGATATGCCAAATCCGAAACGAAAGCATTCAAAAACCCGGCGCGATAAGAGAAGAACCCATTATAAAGCATCGGCGTCTCAAATGACCGAATGTCCTCAATGCCACGAGCAGAAATTAACTCATCGTGCCTGTCCGAATTGCGGCTATTATAACGGGCGTTCAATCGTCACTCCAAAAGAATAGGGACACATCCTCCCGACTCGGTTGTTCGGAGCGCCGCATCTATTGAAAATAAAAGGAATGAGCGGCACAAGTCGGGATCGGGATTCTTGCCGTAGAGTACTTATTAACTAATTAACTATCATACTATATTTTTGTATGGATGAAACGAGCACACTGGGGAAAAAAAGAATTCGAATTTCCCTCGATGCAATGGGAGGTGATTTTGCTCCCCATAACGAGATAAAGGGTGCGGTAGAGGCGCTTCGGGAGGCAAATAACAGATTTGAGGTTGTTTTCATAGGAAAACAGGACAAAATCAAACAGGCGCTTTCTGAATACGATACGGAAGAATTAAATTATTCAATCGTCAATGCGACACAGGTAATCGGGATGGAAGATTCCCCCGTGAGCGCCTTGCGCGAAAAAAAGGACTCGACTATTGCCGTCGGGTTAGATTTACATAAGGAACGGAAAGTCGATGCGTTCGTCAGCGCCGGTAATACCGGCGCAGTTGTTTCGGCGTCAACGCTTGTTCTGGGAAGGTTACAGAGTGTGAGTAGACCGACAATCGGAGCATTTTTCCCGTCGGAACAAGGGGTGACCCTGTTGCTCGACGCGGGAGCGGTTACGGATTGCAAGCCGCATTTCCTGCATGAATTCGCGGTTATGGGCAGCATCTATGCTCAACTTATGTTTCATCGTGAGAATCCGAAAATCGGTTTGCTAAATATCGGTGAAGAAGAGAGTAAGGGTGATGAACTCACAAAAGCGGTGTATAAACTGCTTGATAATAGTAATTTAAACTTTATCGGTAATATCGAAGGTCGTGATGTACTCAGAGGTAAAGCGGATGTCGTTATCTGTGATGGATTTACCGGTAATGTTTTGCTTAAATTTGGCGAAAGTGTAATCGGCGTATTAAAAAGTAAATTTAAAATGTATGCGGAACGCGGAATATTAGAGAAGTTATGGATGGGGATGATGCGCGGTACGCTCCGGAAAATACTTAAAGAATTTGATTATGAAGAATACGGCGGCGTTCCACTGCTCGGTATTAAGGGTATCACTATCATCGGGCACGGCGGATCGACGCCAAAAGCAATTAAGAATATGATCCTGAAAGCTGAGGAAATGATCATTAAAAAAGTAAATGAGCGTATCGAATCTGCAATGGAATCGATGCAGACTGTACCTGCTTCGGGAATATCATCCACAGTATAAGGTTTATTGAATGAGAAAACCCCCCATTCGGGCGGCTGTGACTGCTGTCAGCCATTATGTGCCCGATGATGTACTTACGAATCTCGACCTGGAAAAAATGGTCGAGACAAACGATGAGTGGATACGCACTCGAACCGGAATAATTGAACGAAGAATACTAAAAAATGGAGCTACCTCCGATCTTGCGGTCCCTGCTATTCGGGAAATTCTTCAACAGCGGGGCATCGGACCCGATGAAATCGATGTCATTGTGGTTTGTACGGTTACTCCCGATATGTTTTTCCCTGCTACGGCATGTGTGATTCAGGAGAAATTAAATTTAAATAATGCCTGGGGATTCGATTTATCTGCTGCGTGTTCGGGATTTTTATACGGTCTTGTCGTCGGGGCGCAGTTTATTGAAAGCGGAACACACAAAAAAGTTCTCGTAGTCGGTGCGGATAAAATGAGCGCCATCACCGATTATACCGACCGGAATACATGTATTTTGTTCGGTGATGCGGCAGGCGTCGTTCTGCTTGAACCGTCCGACGATTACGAAACCGGATTGCTTGATCACGTAATGTATTGCGACGGCTCCGGCGGCAAATATCTGTATATGGAAGGCGGGGGTAGTTTGAATCCGCCGACGCATGAAACAGTTGATAAAAAATATCATTATATTTTTCAAGATGGAAAAGCTGTATTCAAAGTTGCCGTCGTCGGTATGGCTGATGTCTCGGTTGAAATTATGGAACGAAATAATTTAAACGGCGACGATGTAGACTGGCTTGTGCCGCATCAGGCGAACTTGCGAATTATATCTGCCTGTGCCGATAGAATGAATCTCAGCATGTCGAAAGTGATGCTTAATATCGACCGGTACGGCAATACAACCGCTGCAACGATCCCCTTGTGTCTATCCGAATGGTGGAAAAGCGGCCAGTTGAAAAAAGGACATAATCTCGTCCTCTCCGCATTCGGTGCGGGATATACGTGGGGCGCTATTTATCTGAAATGGTCTATGGATAATATAAAATAGAAAGTTTAATGAACGAATCGCGAGCTTTTTTATTTCCGGGTCAGGGATCACAATATGTTGGTATGATGAAAGATCTGTATGAGGCATCGTCGAAAGCACGCAATGTTATCGATTTGGCAGATGATGTACTCGGGTACAAGCTTAGCCGAATTTGTTTCGAAGGACCGCCGGAAGCATTACAACAAACTGAAAATACACAACCGGCAATTTTTTTGCACGGTTATGTGCTTTATATATTATTACGGGATGCAGGTATTCAACCCGTTGCTGCCGCAGGGCATTCACTCGGTGAATACACTGCACTTGTTGCATCGCAAGCGTTGTCGTTCGAAGACGGGCTGCGATTAGTTCGTCTTCGCGGACAGCTTATGAACCAAGCCGGAGAAGATATGCCGGGTACGATGGCTGCTATAGTAGGACTTGACGCTGATAGCGTAATCACTCTCTGTAATATTGCCAGGCAGGCCGGTATTGTGCAGCCGGCAAACTTTAATGCACCCGGCCAGATTGTTATTTCGGGATCGATTGAAGGTGTTACCGAAGCAATGGAAGAGGCAAAAAACCGCGGCGCCCGTTTGGTGAAAGAGTTGGAGGTCAGCGGTGCGTTCCATTCACCGTTAATGCAGTCGGCGCAAGACGGGTTGGCTGAAGCGTTGCAGCGAACTACCGTCAAGGATGCGGTTATTCCCGTGTTCGCGAACGTGACAGGCAATGCAGTAACTGTACCCGACGAGATACGAACTTTATTACGTGATCAAATTATTTCGCCGGTTCGATGGCGCTTAAGCATGAATAATATGGTTGCAGAGGGGTATGCTCATTTTCTCGAAGTCGGACCGGGTAAAGTATTGCAAGGTCTGTTTAAACGTATTGAACCGTCTGTTGAGATCGATACGGTCGATACCTGGAATGACTTTGAAAGTATAATAAAATAATAATTGCTATATTAACTACTGTAGGGAGAATATGCAAAAGCCGCCAGTACTGACTGTCAAAGGATATGAAGTGGATCCGATGCTTTTTTCGCATGGATTTCCGGGAGCGTGTGGGCCGTTTCAGTGTGACGGCGCATGCTGTTGTGACGGTGTATGGGTTGACATCAAAGAAAGAGACCGGATTCTTGAAGAAAAGGACCTTATAAAGAAGTATATGGATGAAACGCAGAACAAGAATCACGAGGAATGGTTTGCGGAATATTGGGAGGATTCCGACTTCCCTTCAGGTAAAGCAGTCGGTACGACGATTCACAATAATAATTGTGTATTTCTCAATAAAGAAGGCCGCTGTATTATTCAGGTTGCGGCGTCTATAGAAGGCAGAGATCGATGGGACATTAAACCGTTTTATTGTGTGCTGTTTCCGGTGTCCGTTGCAGAAAAGACCCTAACCTTTGATGAGCATATGGAAGATGAAGATGCTTCCTGTTGTAATGTTTTCCCCGATTTCCAGACTCCGATGTACGAAGCATGCAGAGATGAATTGATTTATGCGATAGGATACGATGGCTATCAGCAAATGGTTGACCATTATAACCAATATAAAGACTATTATCAAAATAATTCCCCGGTGAAAAGTTATGCGGTTTAAAGACAATGTTGCTATAGTAACCGGCGGCTCGCGTGGAATCGGGAGAGCGATCGTCGAAGGTCTTGCTCAGAACGGCGCGACTGTCATCTTTACATATAAAAGTTCGAAGGATTCAGCCGAACGTTTTGCCGCTGAACACAATTCATACGGGAACAAAGTTGAAGCAATTCAACACGATGCATCCGATACCGAAGGAGCGAATCGGCTCGTGGAGTATGTAGTGAAAACTTATGGAGGAGTCGATTTCCTTGTTAATAATGCGGGTATTACCCGTGATCAATTATTAATTCGGATGAGTGAAACCGATTGGGATTTTGTTATTACAAATAATCTGAAAGGTGTATATAATCTATCAAAAGCCGTACTCCGTCCGATGATGGGCAAGCGGTACGGAAAGATTGTCAATATATCATCTGTCGTCGGTCTCGTGGGCAATGCAGGGCAAACAAACTACGCCGCCGCAAAAGCCGGCATACTCGGATTTACCAAGGCGCTTGCCCGTGAGGTTGCCTCGCGAAATATCGGCGTGAACGCTATTGCACCCGGATTTATAGAAACCGATTTGACAGGCAATTTAACCGACGATCAGAGGCAAAAACTACATGAACAAATCCCGCTTAAGCGGTTGGGAAAAACAGACGATGTTGCACGCGTTGTTTGTTTTCTATGTTCTACCGATGCAGACTATATGACGGGTCAGGTGCTGTGTGTTGACGGTGGTATGGTAATGTCATAAGAATAATGATCAATAATAATAACGTAATACAATAAAACAAAATAAAACAACAAACCATAACTCATTTGAGGAGGTCTCAATATGTCAGACGATATCTTAAACAAAGTAAAAGACATCATTGTTAACAAGCTTGGCGTCGATCAGGATCAGGTGACGATAGAAGCGTCATTTACAAACGATCTCGGTGCGGATTCTCTCGATACGGTGGAGTTGGTGATGGAATTTGAGAAGGCATTCAATATTCAGATCCCCGATGAAGATGCCGAAAAAATTGCCACAGTCGGCGATGCGGTTAAATATTTACAGGAAAAAATATCCTAAACAGCGGGTGTAAACCGGGTGAATAAGTAACATTTTTTTCGTACTTTGTAAGAAACGGGATTGCCTGATCCGGTATCCCGAACCGGTCTCCATAAACTGTTTGACGGCATATAAATATGTTGGTAAATCATAAACGACGTGTCGTCGTTACGGGATTAGGTGCGATAACTCCCATCGGCTTATCTGTCGATGAGTTCTGGGGCTCTATGATGTGTGGGAAAAGCGGCGTCGCGCCTATATCCTATTTTGATGCAGCGGATTACGCGTCGAAAATAGCAGCGGAAGTCAAGAACTTTGATCCGTATAATTTCATGGACAAGAAAGCCGCGCGGCGAATGGATATCTTTACGCAATTTGCCGTGGCAGCAACGGATATGGCGCTCAATGATGCCGGGCTGATTAATGGTAATGTTGACCCGACCCGTGTCGGCGTCGTCTATGGGTCGGGTATCGGCGGGATGTGGACATATCATTATCAATCTGAGACATTCTTTAAAACCGGCAATCCAAGGTACATCAGCCCTCTGTTTGTTCCTATGATGATCCCGGATATTGCCGCCGGAACCATATCGATTCGTTACGGCTATAAAGGTCCGAACTACGCAACAACATCGGCATGCGCTACATCGGCTCATTCAATTTCCGATTCCTATATGCTTATCCAGCGCGGTGATGCCGACATTATTATCACCGGGGGAACCGAATCAGCTATTTGTCCGATGGCACTGGGTGGGTTTAATGCGATGCGGGCGCTTTCCACGCGTAACGATCAACCTGAAAAAGCAAGCTGTCCGTTCGACGCGAAACGTGACGGATTCGTTATGGGAGAAGGAGCGGGTACCCTGGTGCTTGAAGAATATGAACACGCACGAAGACGCGGCGCACCGATTTACGCCGAAATTCTCGGAATGGGGTTGACCGCAGATGCATACCATATCACGGCCCCGGCGCCCGGCGGCGAAGGAGCAGTTCGTTCGATGCGGCTCTGTATGCGGGAATCGGGCGTTAAACCGCAGGAAATCGGATATATAAATGCACACGGAACCTCGACGCAATATAACGATAAATCTGAAACCGAAGCAATCAAAACGGTGTTTGAACAGCATGCTTATGATGTACTTATAAGCTCGACAAAATCGATGATCGGGCATTTACTCGGCGCTGCGGGAGCTGTAGAGAGTATTGCAACCATTCTTGCGATTACGAAAAGTATAGTTCCTCCCACTATCAATTATGAAACTCCCGATCCCGATTGCGATTTGAATTACGTTCCGAACGAACCAATCAAACGGGATATCCGGTATGCGATAAGCAATGCATTCGGTTTCGGCGGTCATAATTCTTCGATTTTATTCGGTAAACTCAGTCAATAGTCGTGTGGAAAAATAGTTAGTAGAAATGGAGTTGTTGAATCAAATATGGAACATTGTACGGGGATTCTTACAACGGGAAGACCGTGTACGAATAGAAGATCTTAAAGTCGATATAGACCGGTTATCGAAAAATCTCGGGGTGGATATCAATGATTCCGCAGTCTACACGCAGGCGCTTCTACACAGATCATACATTACGAACGGCAAGAACTACGATGGATATAAATCCAATGAGCGCCTCGAATTCTTCGGTGATGCTATTCTCAGCATGATTGTTTCTGAATTTTTATACGAAAAATTTCCGCATTCGGACGAAGGCCATTTAACAAAGTTACGATCGCGTCTAATCAATAAAAATGCTCTTGCGCATTTCGCCGATCGGATAGAGCTTCTCGATTTTGTTTTCATGAGTCCAAGCGCCCGTCAATCTATAGAACAAGGTTATAATTCCTTGTTGGCAGACGCTTATGAAGCGATTATCGCCGCAATGTATATTGACCAGGGATACGATGTCGTTGCCGAATTCGTTCGAAAACAGCTCTATGAGTCGCTGAAAAATAAAGATATTAAACTGCTGGTCGATGATAATTATAAAAGTTTACTTATAGAATATACGCAGGGTGTAGGTATCGGCACTCCGCGGTATGAGGTAATAAAAACGGAAGGACCCGACCACGATCAGATTTTTACGGTAGAAGTAAAAATAGATAAAGTATCCTATGGCAGGGGAATAGGCAAGAGTAAGAAAGAGGCGGAGCAAAAAGCCGCCGGTGTCGCATACGCACGGTTGGTGCAACCGTCGCCGGATATTCCGCGTCAATCACGTAAACAAAACAACCATTGAATATGAGATAGCAAATGAATACACCTAAATATGATAAATTAATATTTGAAATAAGTAAGTCCGGACGTAAAGGATATACATTGCCGCCGAACGACGTCCCGTCCAAACAAATCACGGACCTAATCCCGGAAAAACATTTGAGACGTACACCGGCAAATTTACCCGAAATAAGTGAAAATGAAGTCGTCCGGCACTATGTAAATATATCGACGAAAAACTATCATATCGATAAGGGGTTTTATCCACTTGGATCGTGTACAATGAAATATAACCCGAAAGTGAATGAAGTAACATCGTCGATGCCGGGATTCAGAAATGCGCATCCGCATACACCGGAAGAATTTTCGCAAGGTGCGTTGGAGCTAATGTACAGACTTGCGGATATGTTAAACGAAATAACGGGATTGAAAGCAACCAGTTTACAACCGGCTGCGGGAGCACAGGGTGAATTGACCGGATTATTGATGATTCGCGCATATCATGATAAACAAGGTAAACCGCGAAAGAAGATCATTGTTCCCGATTCGGCGCATGGTACAAATCCCGCAAGCGTTACAATAGCAGGATATGAATCGGTTAACGTAAAATCGAATGATAAAGGAACGGTTGATCTTGACGATCTTGCCAGAGTGATCGATGAAGATGTTGCAGGAATAATGCTTACAAATCCGAATACCTTGGGCATATTTGAAGAACAGATCGTACAAATCGAACGGATGTTGCGCGATGTAGGCGCGTTACTGTATATGGACGGCGCCAATCTCAATGCATTGCTCGGCATAACCCGTCCGGGCGATATGGGAATCGATTGTGTTCATATTAATCTGCACAAGACGTTTTCAACGCCGCACGGCGGAGGCGGTCCGGGCGCCGGACCGGTTGCCGTCAGTGAACGGCTTGAACCATTCTTACCGGCGCCGCGGGTGGTAAAAGATGGTGAACGATACCGGTTTAATTATGATTTTCCCGATTCGATCGGGAAGGTGCACACATTCTTCGGGAATTTTGGAATGCTGGTGCGTGCATATACATATATTTGTATGCATGGTCCCGAGGGATTGCGCGGTATAAGTGAAAATGCTATAATCAATGCAAACTATTTACTGTCGAAGTTGCGGGACAATTATGAGTTGAAGTACGACGCCCCGGTTATGCATGAGTTCGTTTTATCGGGATCGCGGCAAAAAGCAATGGGTGTACGGACGATGGATATCGCCAAGCGCTTGCTTGACTATGGTTTTCACGCTCCAACGATCTATTTCCCGCTGATTGTGAGGGAAGCTCTTATGATCGAACCGACGGAAACCGAAACCAAAGAAACTCTTGACGCTTTCGCTGACGCACTTATTAAAATTAATGAAGAAATAAAAACGAAAAAGGATGTTGTTTTGAACGCGCCGCAGACAACGCCCGTAAAACGTCTCGATGATGTAAAAGCAGCGAAAGAAATAAACGTTTGCTATACTGAGTAATCGTGAAACAACAGCATCTTGACTATTTAAATAAGTTTCTTGATATTATATACCTGATTCGCAAATGAATATCTCAGCCCCACTCGATAGTTTGAGCATGGGGCTGTTTTTTTGGAATGGTATGTGTGCACGATACTACATAACGATACTCCTGCTTATTGTTTCGATGCCGCTGACAGCCGATTTTTCAGGCAACGGCGTCAAGGTGGAGAAAATTATCGTCTCCGGCAATAAGAAGACAAATGAGAATGTAATACTTCGCGAGATGCGCCATCGCGTCGGTGAGCATTTCCAACCGGAACTACTCCCTTACGAGCGAAAACGTATATATAGTCTCGGGTTGTTTAATCGGGTGGAGATTCGTCACTCAGTGAACGAGGGTAATGCCACAATTTTTGTCGACGTTCATGAACGGTGGTATATCTTTCCGGTGCCCGTTTTTGGAATGAAAGATAGAGATTGGAGTAAGCTATATTACGGATTGGGTCTTGTTCACAACAATTTTCGCGGGCAGAATGAAAAGGTCTGGTTGGGTTTTGCACTGGGGTATGATCCCTGGATATCGGCGCTGTACAACAATCCGGCGATGTTCGGCAACGACAGGCTATTCTTTGAAACACAATTTGTCTATACAAAGACCGAAAACCGGAGTATATTGTACGACGGTGAAATCGGTGATTTTAATGAGCGATGGTATCTCTTTAATATAACACCCGGTATACGTTTTTCACTTTATACTACTGCAACTGCTACTCTTGGATTTCGCTCGATAAGGACTACCGAATATATACCCGGTCATACCCGGTCACCCGACGGCGTTGATGAATTCCTGTTTGCTTCTCTAATGTTTAAATACGATACCCGCGATATATTTGAATATCCGATGTATGGCACATTCATACGTGCTACCGTTTCAAAATCGGGTTTCGGTGAAAGCAACGTCGATCATTTCCGGACGTTATTAGACGCACGGAGGTATATCCCGTTGTCCGATCGGATGTCGATAGCCGGTAGAATGTACACGAGCATTGCCGGTGGTACGCGGTTGCCGCATTACAACCATATGTATCTTGGTTATGAAGAAAAAATACGTGGTTATTATAATAGTGTTTACGAAGGGGAGAATGTGTTTCTGTCTTCGCTTGAGGCCCGGTTCAGACTGCTCGGACCGAAATATTACGAGTGGCAGAATGCCATCGTACCCGAATTCTCTATTCTACGATATGGCGTAAATCTGGCGGTGTTCGGTGATTTGGGAACAACGTGGTATCGTGAAGAAAAGATCGGGAATTTAAAACCGATAAAGGGTTTCGGAGCGGGAGTGCACCTTTTAATGCCGTATAGCATTGTATTACGTCTCGAGTATGCGTTTAATGAATCGTTGGACGGTGAATTCATTATCGATCTATTTGTTATGTTCTAATGTGTGATGATCAATGGAATCCTTTTATGTTTCTCCGGAGGATATAACCGATGCGCATCTCAGTATTAAAGGAGATGAATTTCATCATTTGAGTCATGTACTCAGAAAAAAAACCGGCGATGAGATACGTGTGGTAGATGGAACGGGAACCGCATACGAGTGTGTATTAGACCGGATTGACCGTCATGAAGCCAGGTGTTCGGTGCATAAAGTTCTCAAACAATTCAACGAACCGAACGTACTGGTTACACTCATGTTGCCTGTACTGAAAAGCCATGCCCGGATTGAATGGATTGTTGAAAAAGGGACGGAGCTTGGCGTAAGCCGTTTTATTCCCGTCCATACGGAACGGACCATTCCGCATCGGATTCGGTACGATCGCTTGCGAAAGATAGCGTTTGCGGCGATGAAGCAGTGCAAACGATCGCGCTTGCCGGTCATTGAGGAAAACCGGGGGCTGCGTGATATTCTTGAAAAGGTTGACGTTTCGTTTGATAAAGTATTCATCGGTCACGAAGGCGCCCCGGTGTCCGATACGATGCGTAGTGTATACGGACAACTTTTAAATCAGCGGGTTTTAATACTTGCAGGACCGGAAGGCGGTTTCACAGAAGATGAACTACAGCTCTGTGAGCGGCACGGCGGCCATATCGTTTCGCTTGGTATACGGCGATATCGCGCCGAAACCGCTGCATTAATAATGGCTGTTTATATAATTCATGATTGATTGAATAAACTGGAGTTACCTACATGAAAATTGTAATTGTCGGGGGCGGCGAAGTCGGTATGCACCTTGGCAGTGTTCTTGCAAAAGAGAACCACGATATAATTATCATCGATAAAGATCCCCGTGTGATTGCAAGAATAAATGAGCAGCTTGATGTGCTTGCCCTCGAAGGAAGCGGTACAAGCTCCGATTGTATGAAGCAAGCGGGCACGCATAATGCGGATATAGTTATAGCCGTCACCAATTCGGATGAAGTGAATCTCATCACCTGTATGCTTGCCAACAGAATGGGTGCACCGAGGACGGTCGCCCGCATCAGCGATACGCAGTATTCGAAAGATAACTCGATCCTTGGACCCGATGCGTTCCACGTCGATTACGTACTCAATCCCGAACTCGTCGCCGCACAAGAGATAGTTCGTCTTATCAAGCGGTCTGAAGCTACCGATGTCCTTGAATTCGCGGGAGGTAAAGCGCAGCTTCTCGGTATCCGGCTCGAAGCGAACAGTCCGCTCATCAATCGAAAACTCAAGGATTTAGTAAAGGATCACCATCACATTACATTCCGTGCGGTTGCCATAAGCCGCGGACTTCGCACGATCGTTCCATCCGGGAATGACGTATTTAAGCGGGGCGATCAGGTATTCGTTATGGCACATTCCGACCATATACCAGAGATGCTCCGGCTCGCGGGAAAACAGGACAAGTCGTTCGATAAGATTATGGTGCTCGGAGGCGGAAGGATTGGCCGGAATGTTGCGACGCTGCTTCAGAAGGACGTCAGTATTAAATTGATCGAAACGAATCACGAAAGATCATTGAAGCTCGCGGATGAATTGTCCGACGCACTCATTATTGAGGGCGACGGAACCGACATCGATTTGCTTGCCACCGAAGGGATTATGGATATGGACGCTTTTATTGCGGTCACCAATGATGAAGAAACCAATATAATCTCATGTCTTATGGCAAAACATCTCGGTGTTATGAAATCGATCGCGCTTGTTGATAAACTCGATTACATACCGCTCGCAGGAACAATCGGACTCGACGTCGCTATCAACAAGAAACTTTCGGCTGCGAATCTTATACTCAAATTTATCCGCAAGGGACTTGTAGTATCTGTTGCGACATTGCACGGCGTGGACGCGGAGGTGATTGAAATGGTCGTACAGGAAAAATCACCCGTGACGAAGAAAAAGCTTTCCGAATTGCATTTCCCGGACGGCGCCCTTGTCGGCTGTGTAACGCATAACGGCAGTGTAACGATACCGACGGGCGAAACGCAAATATTTCCCGATGATACGGTAGTTGTGTTTGTCCTGCCGCGCGCAATAAAGGAGGTAGAAAAATTTTTCGGCGCTCGATAACAGATGCAATGAATCGATCCTACTTTAACTGAACCGGTTGCCCTCAATGAATTTTCGCGCCATTAGTGCAGTCATTGGATTTCTCTTAATGTTTTGCGGAGTCGCTATGTCGCTCGGCATTCCGTTCTCGTTGTACTATAATTCCGGCGACAGTATGGCTCTCGGCGCCCCCGCCGCAAGCTCATTTCTTATCGGATTTTCCCTCTATCTGATTTTCAGAAAACACCGTTATGATATGAAATTACGCGAGGGTGTGTTCGTTGTCGCGACCGGTTGGATCATACTCTCAACAATCGGAGCGATCCCGTTTCTTATAGACGGGGTTATCGATAATTTTACCGATGCGTTTTTCGAAATGATATCGGGATTTACAACTACCAGCGCAACAACGCTTGATAGCATCGAAGAGCTTCCGCATGGACTATTATTTTGGCGGAGTATTGCCCACTGGATCGGCGGGATGGGGATGATTGTGCTCTCGCTGGCAATTCTTCCCATGCTTGGAATCGGGGGTATGCAGATGTATCACGCAGAAGTACCCGGGCCTACGCCGGATAAGCTCAGTCCGCGTATTAAGCAAACTGCGGCATTATTATGGACGGTGTATGCCGTAGTAAGCGGCGCGTTGACAATTCTTCTGATGTTCGGGGGAATGAATTTTTTCGATGCGCTCTGTCATACATTCGGTACGATGGGGACCGGGGGATGTTCAACCCGCGACGCCGGACTCGCATACTATAATTCAGAATACTTGAATATAGTGGTAACCGTCTTTATGATTATAGCCGGGATGAACATTGCAGTGCAATATCGTATTCTACGGGGTCAGATATCATTGCTCTGGACAGGCAGTGAAATTCGTTTTTATTTCGGTTTTTTATTTAGCATCAGTCTAATCGTTGTTGCATACCGGGGTATAACCGGTACTGCTCCGACCGCCGCGATAGTTTCCGAATCTGTATTTCATGTTGTTTCAATAGGAACCACAACTGCGTATGCTAATTCGGATTTCAGCGCCTGGGGATCGATGATGGTATTTGTATTTTTTCTTTTAATGTTCACCGGAGCGTGCGCCGGATCTACGAGCGGCGCGATGAAAAGTATACGAATACTGGTGTTATTCAAAGCCGCGTTCGCGGAGATTAAACGACTGGTCCATCCGCGCGCGGTTATTCCTGTGCGCGTGAATAAACACGCGCTTTCGCCCGATATCATCGGAAGGATATTTGCTTTCTTTATAGTATACCTTGCATCGTTTGTTATTGCATCGTTTGTGATGATGCTGCTCGGGCTTTCGATGTATGATGCGTTCGGCGCCGTTGCGGCTATGCTCGGCAATATCGGACTCGGTTTTGCGGGAGATAGCATCTCCGGTGAATACGGTCATATTCCCATGCTCGGGAAATGGGTGCTTGCTTTTTGTATGGTATTGGGACGGCTGGAATTCTTTACATTGCTTCTCATTCTTTCGCCAACATTCTGGAAGAAATAAA
>PWYR01000156.1 GCA_003567775.1 Ignavibacteriales bacterium
AATACAACACCGGTTAGAATAAAACCAAGCGCCAGTGCATATATAATATGTAAAGAAATTATTTTAAATTTCATAATATTAATCTATATGAACGATAAAGACATATATACGATTGGAAATTTCATCCGATTCTTTAAAAAGCGTCACTCGCCTCTTTTATTACCTTTCGTCCTACACTCTCGAAGTGGGGTAGTAATTTATTGCAATATAAGAATTTTTCAAAAAATAACGAAATATTCCACCCGCTTAGGTCAATATTTTTTAAGCTTGAATAAAGTGTATAATGTCCATATCTTATATGATATGAAATTATAATGAGTGTTCCAATGTACAATTTTCGCTTCGATATAATTGACATTTCGCTCAAATATATTTAATATTAAGTTTATGCAAATATTAAACCCAAACCAGAATTCTAATTGAAGGGAGGAAAAGGATATGTATTCTCCTGAGTCGGACGAATTAAAGCGAAAAATTGCAAGAATTGCAACAATTGTAGTTGTGGTATTGCTCATTGCGTTTCCAATGTATCTGTTGGTGATCAAAGATTCCGGCGAGGAGCCGGCTGCCCCGCGGATTGATCGGGATCTCCTGCGAGATGAAATTGAAAGAGCAAGACCGGAACGGCACGATACCGTTGAACCGCCCGAAATAAGCGAGAGTCGGCCGGAAATGGCGATTGACGATTGGGAGATTCGGGAGCCGGTTCGTCGTGAGCGTGATGTCCCGCGTCGCAGAACGGCGTCCCCGCCATCTCTCTCCGGAGATGACGCGCTTGTATTTCCACAAATTGATGCAAATGCAAATGCCTCGCGTACCTATACCATAAGAAATACGGGAGATCGTGCACTTGAAGTCAGGCGGCTTTCTATTTCCGGTGACGCGGCGGACGCATTTACATTAAAGCAACGTGGACCTTTTACCGTTCAACCGAATCAAGAAGCATCGATTGAGATTGAATTTGTTCCACAGACTACGGGAGAGAAGCGGGCAACACTCACCATTGAAAGCAATGATCCTCAGCAAAATAATTTTCGCATAGCAATGAGAGGAGTCGCGGCTGAGGAGGATTCCATCGAGAATATTGTACGGAATTTATATGAAGAGGGGCGAAATCATTTTGATTCCAGACGATTCCGGCAGGCGGAAGAGATGTTTTCAAATGCACTTTCACTTGACCCACTCTACGGGCCGGCATATTTAATGCGCGGCAGAAGTAAATATGAACAGGGTGAATTCCTTGCGGCTCTGTCCGATTTCGATAATGTTTTGAAATATCGGTTATCATTGCCAAGCCACGATCGCCAGCGTATCGAATGCATTACCTTATATTATGCCGCCCTGTCAATGACAGAACAGGCATTGAGAACAGATAGTGAAGACGAGCGCAAACGGTTGCTGAGGCCGGCAATGGGTCGTTGGGAAGATTTTAAAGGGATTTGCAGAATGGATCAAACTCTCGTTGAGAATGCCGGTCTCTGGATGAGTCGCCTGAGCGATCTCCGATAGAATAAATAGTCATTAATTAACTAATTTGCCAATAATTTGTATGAAGATAATGCGCATGAGGAGGAAAATAGCAGGGATAGTATTCATCGCATTCCTTGTCGGAATGGTCTCTTGTTCGTCGGGAAGCGGTCAACGCAGTGGAACTAATATAATTCTCAGTGGAACCTTAATGTATCCCGATACGACAATAGTAGATGACCGCATCGTCAATGTAAAACTTAATCCGGGTCCCGACACGCTTCGCGTGAGGAATGGCCACTTTAGCATTTATGCTCCTTATCAGGGAGAGTATCAATTGATCATGGCGTATCCCCAACGTATGGCATTTCCACCGCTTACGGTGTCATTAGAAAGAGGTACAACCCGGTTAAGTTTTATGATACCGCGTGAAGAACGAATCGAATCAATACCCGCCGACAGAGAAGAAGAACGTGCGGGACAGGACACGAGAATAATTATCATTAGACCGTAACGTAACGATTAAAGATTGACAGAGGTGTTTGTCAGGATTATAAAGATTAGTATATACCTCATTACTTACAGCATGTATGTAAGCGGGCTGGTATGCGCCGAAGAACGGCTATATGATATCCGTCAGGTAGTGTCTGCTCACGAATACAATTTAAGAGGAGAATTGGTGAACATAGCAATTTCACCGGCTAATCCGGATATCATTTCATTTGAATCGATCGAAGATGGTAACCTGCACAGGTTGTGGTGGTTCGATCTGGATTCACAAGATCTCGTACAGGTTTCTCCGCGAACTACTACAAACAATGAATATTTTTGGTACGCTCAGTCCGACCGTGATATTAATTGGTGCCCCGTTAAAATTAACGGGAAAAACTGGTTCCTTTTCGTAAGCAGCGGAATTGACGGAGAAGAAAATATCTATCTCGGCAATACCCGGGATTATCATTACCTGAGACTTACCAGCGGCAATTATGTAGATCATCACCCTCGTTGGTCGCCTGACGGTGAAAGTTTTGTATATGTATCGTCGCGAAGCGGCAACGGTGATATTTATTTAGTCAATAATGTCGGTGAGTTGATTGAAATATTTGAGCGGGAAATAGACGAGGCGCCGGAGTTTCGTGAAATAGTAATTGAAGGGATTAGTTCCGGTAAGGATCATATTCGTATAACCGACAACCCGGGTATGGACTCCTATCCGGATTGGTCGCCCGACGGTCGATATATTGTGTATCAAGGTTTGATTCGCTCGGATGATATGTTGAATTTGGACTTGTTTTTATTGGATATGAAAAACATTTCTGCCGCACCGATAAATATTACGGAGAATCCGGGGCACGATACGATCCAACCGAAATGGTCGTATGATCAGAATAGTATCGCATATTATGTATCGCCCGCCGGTCGCGGCCGTGATGTTCCCGCTTCCGTTCATCTGGCGTATATTGAGCTTCAAAGTGATTCGTTAACCGGTGAGATTACATCGTTCTCCGCGAGGGGAACAATCGACGCTAATATTCGTCGTAATAATAATGCAGGCCCGTTGTGGGGCCCCGGTTCGCGAAGTCTATTATATGTGAAAGGCGACGGCAACTATACCCCGGTATTAATGTACAAAATGACGCAGTACGATGATACGACTAAAGCACTAACCTTGCGCGAAAGCCGCCTCGACATTATTCATCGGGAAATTGCGGGATACATTTCCCCTGAAAACTCTTTGGTTGCCTATTTAACATTTGAGGAACAAGATTACCGGATCTATACCGCTCGTCCGTGCGGCGGTGCATTGTCGCGAAATTCGTACGATGTCTATGTTAAACCGGAAGTAGATTCGCATAGTTATTAACCGAAACAATACTTGATGATATCGTAGATGAAGTTTTTCCGTGTACATATTTTATTGGTCTTGCTGATTGCGTGCAGCCATATCGGTGTCGCGATGCAGGGCGCCGATCGCCGCGCAGGTTATGTAACGCACATGGAAAGGATCCACGAGCTTGAAAGAGATTTGCAGCGTACTCGTGGAACAAATCGCGATGAGATCCTCAATGCCTTAGCGCGAAAACATTTCGAGCAGGCGGAGCTTTATTATGTAATTTCCCGCGCGATGGCAGGAATCGGAGAGATTTATTACGCAATTATGGAAGAACAAAACATTGATGCCGGTATTGCATCCGGTTTGTATCGCGGCATCGGTCAGTTCGAACTCGGAAATTATGTGCAGGCGGAAAACACGTTAAATAATTTCCTCCGTCGGGGAGACAACATTCCCGGAGATTTACGAAATTCCGGGATTGCGTGGTTAGGCGCCGCGAAGTATGCTCTCGGGAATAAACACCGCGCCGGTGAGGAATGGCAAACTATTCAGCGATCCGTACGGGAAAAATGTTCCGTTGCGGCGTATGTCTATGCGCGCGTCGGATATAACGTCGGCGATTTGATCGATCGCTGCGCCATAAATGAGAATTCCGATAATCGTGAAAATATCATTCCTGCTATGCAGGTTATGATAGCCGCCGGAAGATTTGAGCCGCTGGTAGAGTTTGTCAAGAAGGATGCTTTCGACATTGCATATATTTCCAATGAAGGAAGCGATAAGGAGCTTCGATATTTTAATCCTTCGGATATCGTTACGCTATCACAAGCACATTATGCATTGGCAGTTCATTATGCGGATAAATTATCAGGCAACACCGAAAAACGTTTTTACCGCGGGGTGTTTTATTTCAGAACGGGCCGGTATGAGAATGCAGTAGATATTCTGGTCGGGATAGATGATATACGGAGCGCGGTGTATCTCGGCGGAGCGTATTATAACACCGGTCAAAAAGAGTTTGCAAGAGAAATATTCGACTACGTTGAAAAGTCCGCCGGTGACGATGTGTTGGGTGAATTATACATAATGTACGGACGACTCGGCATCGATGAGAATAAAAAGAAGGCAGTCGATTTTTTTCAACAAAAGATAGAGGAACGGCAACGCCGGTCGCGACGCGATATACCGCAGGACCTATATACACGTTTAGGTTTGATGTATTTTTATTATAATGATTATACAGCAGTGCAGGAAACCCTCGGCGCTGCATTCCGGACCGAATGGCGCAGCGATCTACGGGTAAACGACCCGGCATTTATGGTGTTATTCGGTTCATCGATAGTACTGGCAAAAAATTTTATATCACTGTCCGAAGCAATCGATATATTTTCCACTGTGGCGCGGGCATATCAGCCGGCCAATGGTCTTGTTGAAACGACATCGCTTATCGATGTTGCAACAAATATCGGCAGGGAAGGAAGAGTAATTTATAGAAGGTAGTATCTTTTACTGTTAAGGAGAGGTGTTATTTATATGAAGGCGAATTCATTGATCAACGCTATTGTATTAAGCATAATCGTTTCAAGCTTTGCAATAGCGCAAGCCCAGCAAGGAGGGACGTTAACCTATTGTGAATCGGAGTTTCCGCGATCCTACGATCCGATCACTTCTACCGACGATATCGTAAACATCAGAATGACGACCATGATGTATGAAGGGTTGTTTGCATATGATATCGACCGGCAGGTTCGAAGCCGACTGGCGGAATCGTATTCCGTGAGTGCAGATAATTATGAAATTACTGTCCGGATGCGGCGGGGCAGACACTGGGCGGACGGTAGAGAAATTAGTGCACGGGATGTAGCTAAAACAATAGAAGCAATTTTGTCATCCGGGAATATACAGGAACAGCGCCTCATAAGTGATATTCAGGAAGTACAGCTTATAAACGAATCCACAATACGGTTTACTTTTGAGAATCCGCTTCCCGAAGATGTTATGCTGCGCAAGTTGACGTTTAAATTATTGCCGGCGCACAAAATAAACAATCTGCCGCTGACACGACAGAGCGAAATAGCACGCAACCCGCTCGGTTCCGGCTTTTATCAAATAGTCCGGCGCGGTCCGACCGATATAATGTTCCGCGCAAACCCATATTATCGCAGGCGCGACGGCGGAAACAGCGGACCGTTAATAGATGAAGTTCGTATGTATGTGCAGGCGGATATCGGTACGCAAATCGAATTTTTACTAAACCAACAGGTAGATGTTCTGGTTGAGATTCCGCCGCCGTCGATTGCGCGTCTCCGGGCGGCAGGTTTCCAGATCAAACCGTATGAAAGTCTCTCATATCATTTTATCGCATTTAATTTTAATAAAAATCTTCTCAGAGACCGAAGAATTCGTCAGGCGATGACGTACGGTTTCAACAGGGAAAATGCGCTTGACCGGATTTTTCAAAATCAGGGTACGCTCATATCGGGTCCTTTTCCACCTGCAAGTGCTTTTTATGTCCGGGATCGGGAAGCGGGACCATATCCGTATGATCCAAGCGAAGCGATACGCCTTCTCACGCAAGCTGGTTTCAGCGAACGAACAGCGGACGGAACGCGGGTCAATAATAGAGGCGAGCGTCTTGCATTTACACTTGTTGTTCCCCGGTTTGAGGGCGACGATTACACACCGCGTGTAACGGCGCAATTTATTTCGGATATGAGACGCATCGGCATATCGATCAACGTGATGGAACTGGAGTTTGAACAATGGATAAATCGTGTGAAGTATGAGCATAACTTCGACCTGGCTTTTGCTCAGGTTGTGTTCGATGAAGCGGGAAACGTAGCGCCGCTCTTTCTTTCCACGAACAACCAGCCGGGCGCAGAGAATTTTATTTCGTATATGAACCCGGAAGTCGATGAGTTGATAGAGCGGTTTAAACGGACTATAGATCCGAGTGAACGCATAAATATTAACCGCACACTGCATCGCCTCATACGGGAAGATACACCGTACATATTTCTCTGGTCGCTTAATAAAAATGCCGCAGCAAATCAAAGAGTACGAAATTTTATGACTCGTGTAACACCGTTCAGTTTCTTTGATTATTTAAATGAATGGTATATCAGAGACGATTGGTAAATGAAGACAGCAAGGACTATCCTGAAGGAAATTCTCATTGCGCTTCTCATACTTATCGGTACTACCTTTACCATTTATCTTCTTTTAGGGCAACTTATCTATGAACACGATGACGAAGGAGTGCGAACCACTCCTTCGTTTATTTCTATTGCTGTCGATTATGGCGATTGGGTTTCAAATGCAGTGGTTAAGGGAGACCTGGGTCATTCCGCTGCCATAAACCGTGATGTCAGCGAGATCATCGGGTATGGATTTCGACAAACCTTCATTCTCGTTATCGGTTCTCTATTTGTCAGCGTACTTATCGCAATACCGCTCGGTGTAATCGCGGCATTGCGATCCAATGCATGGTTTGTACGATTCATTATTCCCGGTACATATTTATTCTCTGCCTTGCCGGTTTTCCTGCTGGCAATTTTTATACGTCCGTTCTGGGTGCAACATTTCGGTATACTCGATTGGTATGCCGAAATCCCGTTGAGCCGGATGATCGGGTATTATGGAATACCGATAATCATCCTCGGTATTGCAGATGGGGTGGTGGGCGAAATGGTGAAACACGTACGGGAGATAATTGGAGGGTTGATCCGTGAGAATTATATCCGGGCTGCGATAGCACGAAGCGCCGGCGTTTCAAAGCATATTGTGAAAAATGCAATGTTGCCGATATTTACCATTATAACTTCACGGTTTTCGTATGCACTCGGCGGGGCGCTTATTGTCGAGTACATTTTTTTCAGTCAGGGTATCAGCATCGTTGCGCTCGATGCGTTGAAGTATCGCGATCCTTACGTGTTGCTTGCAATCGGAATGATCTTCTCGCTGCTTATTGTAGCGGCAAATATAATAAACCGCGTCTTAACGGTCGCGGTCGATCCCCGGACGCGTTCGTAAATATAGCTTTATATGAGAAAGAAATTTACATATCAACCCGAACTTCACCGTGAACAAGGATTATTAACGTTTTTCCGGCGGCCCGGCTCGCTATCAATTGTAATTGGCGCGGTTATGATTGGTTTGTTTGTGGTCGGTGCGTTGTACGGACAGTTTGCATATCAATTAAATTTGTACCCGCATTCACCGACCGATGTGCAATATGACCGTTTTGACTCACCGCCCGCCTCGTCGTTCTTACGTTCATTACTCGATAGACGGGAACCGTTTGAATATGAGTTCGAGTACGATTATTTTGAACCGGTCGAAGGGCATCCCCTCGGTACTGACAACGACGGAAGAGATATTTTTATACGAGTCCTGAACGGCGCATCCACATATCTCTATGCCGGCGTGTTAACCGTGCTGATCTCGCTTATAATCGGAATTCTTCTCGGTTCTGTCTCGGGTTACTACCGGGGAAGAGTCTCTGAATTAATTGCGAGCTACATAACAAACGTCCTGGATGCCTATCCGCGTATTGTTATTCTGATCATAGTTGCATTCATCTCGCATTTTAATTTATACACAATTATGATCACGCTGGGTATTCTGAATGCCACGCGTATAGCCCGTATTATAGCGGGCACGATTGAATCGCTGAAAAACACCGATTTTATTCTTGCTGCCAAGGAAATCGGGCTATCCGATATTACTATCATCGGCAAACATATTGTGTGGTACAATTGCCGCCATTTATTATCGATTCAGATTATTTACGGTTTTGCAAGCGTGATATTGATAGAAGCGACATTGAGCTATATCGGTTACGGGATCGGCGAACCGCTCGTGAGCTGGGGCAGAATGATATACGACGGATCGGGAGGCAGATATCCTTTTAATTTTGTGGAAGGAATTTACTGGCAGGCAATGCCTCCGGTAATTGCAATCATCGTAACGATACTCGGGTTAAACCTGCTCGGCGACGGTCTCAGCAAACGATTTAATGTAAAACAAACTGAGTATCTCCTTTGAAAAAACACAACGGACATAACGACACACTATTATCGGTAAATAACCTGCGGACGTATTTCCATACGCAAAAAGGATTGGTCAGGGCGGTTGACCGCGCAAGTTACAGGGTCGATAAAGGTGCATTTGTTTGTCTAATCGGAGAATCCGGCAGCGGTAAATCGGTGTCGGCTTTATCTATAATGGGATTAATCGATACATCGCCCGGTATTGTAGACGGTGAAATTACATTCGAAGGCAAGAATTTACTTGAGGACTTAAAGAACTACTGTACGATTAATTCCAACGGAAAGGCAATTGATATTGTGAAGGATGTAGCCGGGTGGAGGAGGAAACATCGTTCTAATATTGCGGGCGTCAGGGGCAGGCGCATCGGGATGATTTTTCAGGATCCGGTTTCGTCGCTGAATCCGTTGTTTACAGTTGCAGATCATATCGGTGAATCCGCCGGACTTCGTTATGGTAAGTTAAGCCGGAAACAGAAATTCGAGATTGCGGTGGAATGGTTGAACAAAGTCCGCATAACGTCGCCCGAGGATGTCGCGCGTGCTTACCCGTTCCAACTGAGCGGCGGCATGGCGCAGCGGGCTATGATTGCCGTTGCTCTCGCCGCCGAACCCCAATTGCTCATTGCCGATGAACCGACCACCGCACTCGATGCCACCGTGCAGCTCGAGATATTGAAGTTGCTGAAATCACTTCAGGAAGAAATGCATTTATCGGTTTTATTCATCACGCACGATATCAGTATCGGTTCGAATTTTGCCGATTCGATCGCGGTCATGTATGCAGGAAGAGTTATTGAATCCGGTCCCACAGCGTCTGTCTTTCAGCGCGATAACAATCATCCGTATACAGACGGATTACTACACGCCGCACTGAAGATAACGACCGATGCAGACGATAAAAAATTTATTAAAGGAAATCCGCCCGATTCAGTGCACCATCCGTCCGGTTGTAAATTTCATCCGCGTTGTGAACTGAAAACAGAACTTAGCGATGAAGGTGAACGATGCGAGCGAGAAGAACCATATGATATCAAAGTAAACAAAAACCATCATGTTCGATGCTGGAAGTATGAACCCGGTTATTAATCTGCAAAACGTATCGAAAGTTTTTCACCGTAAAAGCTGGCTTTCCCTTAGCGAAGACGAGAATTTCGTACGCGCGGTTGATGATGTGACGATCTCCATCGATGAGGGACAATCGGTAGGATTGGCGGGCGAAAGCGGTTGCGGAAAAACCACGCTTGGTAGGTTGATTGCAGGTTTGTATGAACCGACGCAGGGAACCGTTAGCATAAACGGTCGTAATATAAACGAGGGATTAAAAGATATCAGGCGGCAGGTGCGGAGGAACTGTAGAATGATATTCCAGAATCTCGATGCAGCGCTGAATCCGTTTATGACTGTGCAACAGATACTTGAAGAGCCGTTGAAAATTCATACTGATACAACGAAATCTGAATGCAAAAAAAGAATCGAACTGGTGCTTGAACTGGTCAATTTACCCGGCTCATTTAAAAATGAATATCCGCATACGCTTAGCGGAGGAGAAAAACGACGGGTTTCGGTTGCCCGTGCAATCGTTGTTCCTCCGAAAATTCTTATAGCCGACGAACCCGTTTCTGCGCTTGATGTATCTATCCGGGCGCAGATCATCGACCTGTTTCAGCATTTACGTCAAGAATTGAAACTTACTATGATATTTATTTCTCACGATCTCGGTGTCCTCAACGATGTATGCGACCGATTACTCGTTATGTATGACGGGAAAATAGTAGAGGATGCGTCGATCGAAAATCTCAGGGAGCGAACACTCGCGCATCCGTATTCACGAAAGTTAACAGAATCGGTGCTGCAGATTTCGGTAGACAGTTGGCAGTAGACAGTTGACAATTATCAATATACGAAGGGCTTAATATGCCGCAGAACTTTAGAGATTTAACAGTTTACAAAAAGTCATTTGCATTTGCTATGGAGGTTTTCGAGATCAGCAAAACATTTCCCTATGAAGAAAAATATGAATTGACTATTCAGGTACGAAAATCAACGCGATCTGTTTGTAGATCTATAGGTGAAGCATACCGGAAACGTCAATATATTGTAGAATTAATTTAACCTTGTAATTATGGAAACAAATCCCGACGTAACTTGCATAGGTGAAATATTAGTAGATTTTGTATCAACAAAAAAAGGCGTCTCACTATCGGATGCGCCTGCATTTATGAAATTCCCCGGCGGTGCGCCCGCAAATCTTGCCGTTGGGCTGGTACGGCTCGGGGTGCCGACCGCGTTTATCGGCAGGGTAGGCGACGATTCATTCGGAAAATATCTTTGTAATGAGCTGCGAAATGCAGGTGTGAAAAGCGGTGGTATAGTATTCGACAAGCATTATAAGACCCGGCTTGCTTTTGTATCACTTACTCCCGGAGGCGAGCGTTTTTTTGAATTCTGGGAATCGCAGCCCGCGGATAGTCAGCTTCGGTTTTCAGACGTGCACATTCCGACGCTTCGTGAATCAAAAATCATCCATGTTAGCTCTTTTCTCTTATTAAAAGAACCGGCGCGGTCTTCGCTCGTTCAGATTATCAGTGAGTTTCAGCAGGGTGATTCACTTATATCGTTTGATCCGAATATCCGGCTTAATCTGTGGAAAACCGAAGCCAAGGCGAAACAATTGATGATGAAGGTAATTAGGTTTACGCATATTTTGCGATTAAATCATCAGGAGGCATCGTTTTTAACGGGACTTGATGATATAGAAGAAGCCGCTAATCGGTTGTTGCAAGCCGGTCCGCAGATTGTGGTTATTACAAAAGCGGAGAACGGATGTTACTTCAGAACGAGACATATTGATGGTTATGCCGAAGGTTTCTCGGTCGACGTTGTCGATACTACCGGCTGCGGGGATGGATTTCTTGCCGGGTTACTGCACGGCTTGCTTCAGTCGGGCTTGAAAACCGAAGAATTGTCAAGAGAACAGCTCCACAATATATGCCGGTACGCCAATGCAGTCGGCGCTCTGGTTGCGACCCGGGCGGGCGCTATTACCGCACTGCCCGACATACAAACGGTGGATGATTTCCTAAAGAGTAGATAAAATCTCCTCCCACCCGTCCCGTGCTAATTGTGTTTTTCCCAAAAAAATTTGTACATTATATGTATCTTATCATGAACCTACCGAACAAACCGAAACAGGAGTCGTACCCATGGAAAATATTGATGACAAATATTTCGAAACAAAATGCGTTCATTCCGGTATTAAAGAATATGAATACGGTCCCGTAGTTCCGCCGATTTATCAAACATCTACATTTAAATTTAAATCAGCCGGTCACGGCGCGGCATTGTTTGCCGGTGAAGAAAAGGGTTACATATACACCCGGATGGGAAATCCGACCGTCGAGGCAATGGAAGATAGCGTCGCCGAGCTTGAAGGCGGACATAAGGCATTGGGATGCGGCAGCGGCATGGCGGCGGTGCATACGGTATTTGCAACCTTGACACAGACGGGAGATCATGTCGTTTGTTCGCACGCAGTTTACGGACCGACAACAACGCTGCTTAACTCTGTCATGAAGCGGTACGGCGTTCAGACCACCTTTGTCGATGCATCCAATATCGATGAAGTGCGGGACGCCGTGACCTCAAAAACCCGGGTCATTTATATCGAGACGCCGGGCAACCCGACGTTGGCAATTTCCGATATTGAAGCTATTGCTGCTATCGCTCATAAAAACGAAGCTTCTCTTGTTGTCGACAATACCTTCATGAGTCCTGCACTGCAAAAGCCGTTCGAGTTTGGCGCCGATATTATCCTGCACAGTATGACAAAATTCTTAAACGGGCATGCAGACGTTATCGGCGGCGTGATTGTTGTGAAAGATGAAGAGACCTACCGTGAATTCAGAAAAACTCTCAATCAGCTCGGCGGCGTCATCGATCCGTTCAATTCGTTTCTCGTGCACCGGGGCATCAAAACGCTTGCATTGAGAATGGAACGACATTGTGAAAGCGCATCGATCATAGCCGAATATCTGGTGAGTCATCCTGCCGTTGAAAAAGTTATGTTCCCCGGTTTGCCGAGCCATCCGCAATTTGAATTGGCAAAGAAACAGCAAAAGGGTCCCGGCGGATTAATATCGTTCGAATTAAAAGGCGGGTGCCGGGCGGGGCAGAACATGATGAATTCCATAAAACTTTTTCAACTTGCCGTCAGTCTCGGCGGCGTCGAGTCGCTTATTCAGCATCCTGCAAGTATGACGCATGCATCGATGGGAAAAGAAGTCCGCACGGCAGCCGGTATAACCGACGGTCTGGTGCGGCTTTCGATAGGAATTGAAAATGTTAAAGATTTAATGCTTGACCTGGAACAGGGTCTTGAAAAGGTGGATAAGGTTAGAGATGTAGTGGTGAATTGAAAAATTTTGTGATATCCCAATTTTTCATAATATGACACGATGTTGTTAGGGTTTTTCTATAATAATTGATGTGTATTCTGTACTTTTCCACAAAAGTTCAAACATATCACTTTGACAGTAAATTTTTCCATCTTCAGGGTCCAGTATATCAATTATGTCATTTTCTATCCGATAGACAACAACTGAATGGACATAAAATTCATTATGTGAATATTTCCGGCTTAGCAGTAGTTCCTAAAATAGAATGAGTCTTGTTATCTGTTAGAATGGCGCCATTTTCCCCATAGATACCGGCCTTTTTTGCCAATATGATAGGAACTACCCAAAGTATTTTTTCATCCAGCGCTACACGTTGTGGCACACCGGCAACCATACCATCGGTTAATTCTCGAGAAATATATCCATTGGCAACTGAAAATATTTCCAAAATATCTGAACCATAGAGCTTTTCAAATCGCACTATAGCTTTACTAGCCGCTTTAAATTTATCTAAAGACATAGACTGTTCTCTTATTTTAATATGGTTCAAATAATATAAGAACTTAATAGAAAAATGAAAAGTACATAATCATAAAGTGTAGCATTTATTATCTTGTTTGTCAAGTAAAAATTAAATATCTTAGGCAAATATAATAGATTGAATCGGTATTTTACCTTTGAATTTCCATTTATTTATTTAGATTTAACGCAACATCATAACGAATGCATTCCAACCCACAAAACCCCTGGCACATCTTCGTAGACACCGGCGGAACGTTCACCGATATCCTTGCCCGGGACCCCGGCGAACCGGAAAAGCTTCATCGAGCTAAGGTGCTCAGCAACAGTGCGCTTCGGGGAATAGTTAATAAAATAATCGCTTCCAAACAACTTCAGGTATCTCAATCCTGGGAGGCGCCGCATAATTTTATACAAGGATTCAGCTTTCATCTCCTGACACAAAATCATCCCAAAATATATGTCCAGTCGTTTGACAGCGAATCCTCAATAATTACTCTTGATAAACCGGTTGAAAATTTTTTTCAACAGGATACTCCCTTCGAAGTAAGATCAGATGAAGAAGCGCCTTTGCTCGGCGCGCGGTTAGTGACGCGGACGCCGCCCGGCGTCGATTTGCCGCCGATATTGATGCGCCTTGGTACAACGCGCGGCACTAATGCTCTACTCGAACGCCGGGGTTCGCGTATTGCATTTTTTGTGACGAAAGGATTTGGCGACGTGTTGCTCATAGGTACGCAGCAAAGACCGGATCTGTTTGCATTAAACGTAATGAAACCGTCGCCATTGTACGAAACAGTTGTTGAAGTGGAGGAACGCATCGATGCAAACGGGAATGTGTTATATGAATTGCAGACGGAAAAATTAAAAGAAGAGATTAAGCGGGTTCGCGATGCAGGAATAACATCGGCGGCGGTTGCTTTTCTCCACAGTTATTGTAATCCTGCGCACGAACAGGCGTTTGCTGCTTTTTTAAAAGAATATGGTTTCGAACATATATCCTGTTCTTCCGATCTCGCACCGTTTATCAAAATTGTTCCACGTGCATCGACGACGGTGGTGAATGCCTATCTTGCATCAAATGTTGAAACTTATCTTGATGCTATCGGCAGATCGGTGAAAAACGGTCGGTTATATATTATGACAAGCGCGGGTGGATTGGTGCATAAATCGTCGTACCGCAGTAAGGATAGTTTGCTCAGCGGACCCGCCGGCGGTGTTGTCGGCGCTGCACAATTGGGAAGAAAATCGGGCTGCGAAAAAATCATATCATTCGATATGGGAGGTACGAGCACCGACGTAGCGCGGTATGACGGCGACTATGAATATATCTTCGAACATCGCGTCGGCGATGCGCATCTCATTGCGCCGGCGCTTGCTATTGAAACGGTCGCAGCGGGAGGCGGATCGATTTGTATGTATGACGGATTCCGTTTGACAGTCGGTCCCGAAAGCGCGGGCGCGATGCCCGGTCCGGCTTGTTACGGCGCGGGCGGTCCGCTAACGCTTACCGATGTGAACCTCCTACTCGGACGTCTCGATCCGGAAAATTTCGGGATCCCTCTCGCAATAGATGCAGCACAAGATCGCCTAACTGAATTGTTAGCTCTGATGGATGAAAAATCCGGTCAAACATCCGAACCGGAAAGAGTGCTTGAGGGATTATGCGAAATAGCAAATGAGCGTATGGCAGATGCAATCCAAAAAGTTTCGCTGAAGCAAGGGTACGATCCTTCCGAGTATGCGCTCGTTGCATTCGGCGGCGCCGGCGGACAACACGCATGTGCAATTGCAGACAAACTCAATATCGAAACGGTTTTGTTTCCGGCGGATGCGGGGTTGCTCAGCGCGTACGGCTTAGGGAAAGCTGTTATCGAACGATTTGCAGAACGACAATATTTAAAATCCCTGACTACCTTGTTCGATCGGTTGCCGGAGGAATTGAAAGAGCTTGAGCGGGAAGCTATTGATAAGGTAAATTCGGAAGGAGTGGAGTTCTATAAGATCGAAGTACGCAGACGAATCTTGAATCTCAGATTTGCAGAACAGGAGTCTGTTCTTTCAATCGAATATGATAATGATACGGATGTCATTACTGCATTCGAGGAACGCTATAGAGAACTCTATGGATTCTGGATTGCCGATAAAGAAATAGAAATTGAATCTGCGCGGGTGATTGCTTCTACGAAACCGGCGAGCGACTTCGAAGAACGGAAAGTTTATGCTTCTCATAAGCCCGATCCGGGACGAAAACGAAGAGTGTATTTTAACGGCGAATGGAATGAAGTTCCGGTTTTCCGGCGCGCGATCCTTGAACCCGGAGCGGTGATTGACGGTCCCGCGTTGTTGCTCGATTCTCACAGCACGTCGGTTATTGAAAAGGGATGGCGGCTTGAAATCGATTCGAGCTTGAACGGTGCGGCAAAGAAACTGAAAGATATAAAAAGTCATAATATTTCACGGCGTCCCGAAGCAATTACACTTGAGTTATTTACGAGCAGGTTTCAGACGATTGCCGGAGAAATGGGCGTTATACTTCAGCGTACGGCTCTTTCGGTGAATGTAAAGGAACGGCTTGACTTTTCCTGCGCATTACTTGACGCTGAGGGCGAGCTTGTCGTAAACGCGCCGCATATACCCGTCCATCTCGGTTCGCTCGGTATTTGTGTCCGCCGCCTGCGTGAGGTAATATCGATGGAACCGGGCGATGTAATAGCGACGAATCACCCTGCATTCGGCGGTTCTCATCTTCCCGATGTCACAGTGGTTACTCCCGTTTTTTCGGAAGAAAAAATATTGATCGGTTGTGTTGCAAGCAGAGCGCATCACGGTGAAATCGGTGGTACGGTTCCCGGTTCAATGCCGCCGCTTGCACGGAATCTTGCGGAAGAAGGTGTGGTCATTCCGCCGATGTATGTAGTAAAAAATGGAAAAAACCGGTGGGATGAAATACAATCGCTGTTGACCGGCGCCCCGCATCCCACCCGCGCGCTTGCCGATAATCTTGCCGATCTCAATGCAGCCGTTGCGGCAAATCACCGGGGATATGGTGCACTTCGCCTCCTTGCGGATAAAGCGGGAATCGATACGGTTAAGCATTATATGAAAGAATTAAAAAATTATGCGGAAACCCGGATGCGCAATACGCTCACCGCTATCCCCGACGGTATATATTCATCGACCGAATATCTCGATGACGGAACACCGCTCTGTGTAGAGGTTGTGATTAGTGGAGATTCTGCGGTAATAGATTTCACCGGTTCGGGGGATGTTCACCCGGGAAATCTTAATGCTACTCCGGCTATTGTAACCAGTGTCGTGATATATGTTTTGCGCCTGCTTATCGAAGAGGAGCTTCCGCTTAACGAGGGGTTGATGAAAGCAATTACCCTGAAGATTCCCGAAGGAGTTTTAAATCCCCCGTTTGCGGACGATCCTACCGGATGCCCTGCAGTTATGGGCGGAAACGTAGAAACAAGTCAACGGCTCGTAGATACCCTGCTCAAAGCATTTAATCGTGTCGCGTGCAGCCAGGGAACGATGAACAATGTGGTGTTTGGAAATAACAACTTTGGATATTATGAAACCATCTGCGGGGGATGCGGCGCCGGACCGGATTTCAGGGGTGCAAGCGCCGTTCACCATCATATGACAAATACTCGAATTACCGATACGGAGTTATTTGAACACCGCTACCCGGTTCGGCTTGAACAGTTTGCAATACAACATGGATCGGGAGGAAAAGGAAAGCACGATGGTGGATCCGGTGTAATCCGTAAGATGTATTTTCTCGAACCTCTGTTGCTTGCGGTTCTTACCCAGCATCGCGCATTTGGACCGTATGGATTAAACGGCGGCGAGAGCGGTAAACCCGGCGGGCAATATGTTATACGAAAAGACGGTGCCGTTCACAATTTAAAACCGGTCGACGGATGTGAGGTATATCCCGGCGACCGATTTGTAATTAAAACACCGGGAGGCGGGGGGTGGGGTAATAGGTGAGAGGTGACAGTTGTGCGAAACTGGAACGGCGCTTCCAAGGATTTCTTTGGCGTGTTGGAGGAAATCGTGATGATATACAACAAACGGCTTGCAGAAGTTGAAACAGACTTATCATTACAGATACAAGTGCGTTAGAAAGGTCGTCAACGATTGGGAGAAGGTTATAATATA
>PWYR01000067.1 GCA_003567775.1 Ignavibacteriales bacterium
CAGGAAGCAAAACGCATTGTCGAAAGATGCGACTGTGGCGGTGACAAAAGAGATACCAGTTGTTACAGCTGTCTTCGCAATTACTACAACCAGTACTGTCATGATGACCTGCAACGAAGTTTTGCGATAGAGGCTTTAAGCAAAATACAGGTGGAATAATGCTGTTACTTAAAAGCCCTTTTCTGCCTTGTTGCTCCACCTACTGAGTGATACAATAATAGAAGTATTGTTTACGTGTTTACGGCAATGAAAGGACTTTCCATTACGGCAAAGACTAAAACAATAAAGATAAAAAATCACTGAGGAATGATTCGATGACACAACAAAAAAAATACAATGGAGCATTAACGCGGGAGCAGTTTTTATTTAATGAAATCCGCATCGTGGCAGGCAAAAAGAATCAACAGATGGAGGATTCAGAAATCATCGAAGCAATCCTCCGAGACAACCTCTTTCAGTTTCCAACGGAACGAATGATCAGAACCATCACCCGCACCTGCCTGCGCCGTCTTCAGGCACTTCAGAATAACTGGCTGGCAAGCCAGATAGCCCTGGCGCCAAGAGAGGTGGCCAAACAAATTAACCTGTATGCCATTATGAAAGACAATTTGCTGGTATGGGATTTTATGGTGACGGTAATCGGGGAAAAATACCGGACCCAGGACATGACTCTGTCCCGAAAAGATCTGAACATGTTTTTTATACGGTTGCAGGAACAAGACGACACCGTGGCTGAATGGAAAGACAGCACCATCGGGAAAATAAAAAGCGTGTTAATCCGCATGCTGATCGAAACAGGATATACGGAAAAAATTGAATCCGGTATCCTGCAGCCGGTCTTGCTATACGACGAACTGGAACAGGGTATTAAAGAAAACCACGATCATGCAGCTTTAGCGGCATTTAACCGATTTCCGTAAAGGAGGAGACTCATGGATACCACCCGGCAAAAACTGGATCAAATGATAACACGCATCTCCAGCGAAGAATTTCTCAACAATAAGGGCCTGGCCAATGAAGTGGGGATCCACGTCTTCTGCTATCATCCATCGGAAGAAATGATGGTTCGCCACTTTATCCAAAAATTAAAAACTGAAACAGACCATCCCTTTCGAATCCTGGAAAAAGACCTGTACCAGATCTTTTTACAGATCTGCGAGGAAAAACGGGTACTGAATTCTGTTGCCGCCATGGAAGAACGGAAAGGAAAAGAGTTTACGCTACAAAAATTACAAGAAATGGCCACACCAGAAGCTATGGTCGCTAAAATGAAGGAACCGCCTCATGGTACTGGGGACATTTTGTTGCTGACTGGCATCGGGAAAGTCTATCCTTTTATGCGCTCCCATAAAATCCTTGACAACATACAGCATATTTTCGCAGACATCCCTGTCCTGATGATGTACCCGGGAACCTTCGATGGTAAATCCCTGGGTCTTTTTGGTAAATTCCTTGATGGCCATTATTACCGGGCCTTTAATCTGCTTTAATCCTTTAAAAAGAGGAGAAATTTGAATCGAAAATGGAGGAAATAAGGATGCAAATACAAAAAATGTTCAAATCCGATATTAACAGAAGCATTAACGGCGTGGTAAAAGTGGCCCAAACAGATGAAGCTGTCATTGAGCAGGAATTGCGGGAGTACATCATCACCAAGGAACTGCGACGGCATTTTGCCACTTTCTTTACGCACTATTCTGAAAGCCTGGAGCATCCTACGGATAAAATCGGCGTATGGTTTTCCGGATTTTTTGGTTCCGGTAAATCCCACTTTATTAAAATTCTCTCCTATTTAATGGAAAACCAGATGGTGGCCGGACAGAAAGCCGTTGAGTATTTTCGGGAAAAATTTGACGATCCCATGATGTTTTCCATGGTGGAAAAATCCACCAGCGTTCCAACGGAGACCATTCTGTTTAATATTGATTCCAAAAGTCCTATTAATAAAGACAAGACAGCGATTCTGCGGGTTTTTGCCAAAGTTTTTTTTGAGCACCTGGGATTCTACGGCAACGACCTGAAAGTGGCCAAACTGGAGCAGTACATCACTAAATCAGGTAAAATGGAAGCGTTTCAGGAAATGTTCCTACAGATTAACGGGCAGCAGTGGGAAGAAGCCCGGGATGCCTTTGCTTTTTTTGAAGACGACATCGTGGAAGTGCTTCAGCAAGTCATGGGCATGAGCGAAACCGCTGCCCGAAACTGGTTTAACGGCGAGATCACCAGCGAAATGAGCATTGCCCAGCTGGTGCAGGAAATCAAAAGCTATATCGACAGCAAAGGGCCGGACTTCCGACTCCTCTTCATGATCGACGAAGTGGGCCAGTACATCGGCTCCGACAGCGACCTGATGCTGAACCTGCAAACCATCGTAGAAGACATCGGCACCGCCTGCCAGGGCAAGGTATGGATCATGGTCACCAGCCAGGAAGCCATCGATTCCATTACAGAACTCATTGGCAACGATTTTTCGAAAATACAGGGGCGCTTCAATACACGCCTCAGCCTATCGTCGTCGTCCGTTGATGAAGTCATCAAAAAACGGATTCTGGCAAAAGATGAAAATGCCACAGACCTCCTGTCAATGACCTACGAAAAAAACAGTGCCGTGCTGAAAAATCTGCTGATCTTTAATGATTCCGTACTGGATCTGAAAGGCTACGGCAGTGACAGCGAATTTGTGGATACCTATCCCTTTGTGCCCTACCAGTTCCGGCTGATGCAAAACGTACTGGCACAAATCCGAAAACACGGCAACACTGGCCGTCATTTATCCGGCGGCGAGCGGTCCATGCTTTCCGGCTTCCAGGAAGCCGCTCAGGCTATTCGGGACCGGGATGAAAACGCCCTGGTACCCTTCCATCTCTTTTACGATACCGTGCACACCTTTCTGGAAAGCACCATCCGCCGGGTCATCGACCGCTGCGCCACCGCCGCCGAAAACCGGGAGGGGGTGGAACCGGAAGACGTGAACGTGCTGAAACTCCTATACCTGATTCGCTATGTGGATGATATTAAAGCCACCATCGATAACATCGCCACCTTGATGGTGGAAGATGTCCGAACGGATAAAATCAACCTGCGTAAACGCATTGCTGCCTCCCTGGATCGCCTGCTGTCACAGAACTACATCGCCCGATACGGAGACCAGTACCTGTTCCTCACCGACGACGAACAGGACATTGCCCGGGAAATTCGCAACACCACCGTAGATAGCAGCTTTATTACCCAGGGAATCGCCCAGATCCTTTTTGGCGAGCTGTACCCGACGAAAAAATACCGTTACCGCAAATACGATTTTTCCTTCGATCAGATGGTGGACGATCAGGTAGTGGGAAGCCTCACCGGAGCCATGCGCCTCCGTTTTATAACCGTTGCCTCCGACCTTTATAACAGCGGCGACCAAAGGCTGATCCACACTTCCGCTGCCAATAACGAAGCCATTTTGGTACTTTCTGACGAACACCCTTATTTCGAGGAACTGGAAAGCGCCATGAAAATACGAAAATATGTGAAACAGCGGAACGTATCTCAGTTGCCGGAATCCATACAAAACATCATCCGGGGAAGGCAGCAACAGGCATCCGCCCACGAGGAAAGAGCCAAAACCTACCTGGAAAAAGCTATCCTCAGTGCGGACTACTATGCCCACGGCGAAAAAATCGCCATCACCAGAGGTGCCGCGAAAGAGCGGATCGATGCCGTTCTTGCCGCCCTGGTGGAAAGCCTCTACGCCAAGCTGACTTATGTTCGTAAGCACGCCGAAGGCGATGCCGATATCCTGACCCTTCTCGCAGGCGGCGACGGACAACAGGCCATGGGCGAAGCTCAGAACCCTAATCAGGAAGCCCTCCGGGAAATGGAACAGTACCTGGACCTGCAGCATATGAAACACCTGCCCACCTCCATGGGCGATATCCACAAACGTTTTAACGCCATCCCTTATGGATGGCGGGAAGTGGACATCGCCGCCCTGATGGCCACGTTGGCAGCGGACCAGAAAATCACTATCCAGTATGGAGGTTCCACCATCCTTCTCAGTGATAAGAAGGTGCCGGATTATCTCCGCCGGCGAAATGAAATCGACAAAACCATCATCAAACGGCGGGTAGCACCCCCGGAAGCACTGATGAAAAAAGTCAGAGACTTCCTCCGGGAATACCTGGGAGCCATGGACATCCCCACCGACGAAGACGGCCTGATCC
>PWYR01000094.1 GCA_003567775.1 Ignavibacteriales bacterium
TTCCTAATCGCACGACTTTGTCTATTTCGGGGAACGTAGTCTTCAACTGCCGAGCCATAGGGTATGGCGTCGATACGCTCTTTACTACCTCACCGCTCCGCGGTTGCGTAAACTCTTTAACCACCCGGAATACCCGGTCGGAGTTCTCGTGAAATGTGTCGTATGATAATTCGAACCGGACGTACACGATAATCAAAATACAACACGCGATCCCCACCGAGAGTCCGCCGACACTGATGACCGAATCGATCTTGTGTTTCCAGAGGTTGCGGAATGAGGTCTTTAGGTAGTTTTTTAGCATTGTGTATCTCCTTTCTTATGCATGGCGCATAGAGCAAAGCGCATAGCGTATGTAATTGACTTGATTGCAGCTTATAGCACCAAGCGCTTTGCACTGCGCTCTTTGCACTGTGCGCTTTGCGCTTGGCGCTATGCCTACTCATATCTAAGCGCCTCGACAGGATTCGCCATCGCAGCTCTGATCGCTTTTGCACACACCGTGATAATAGCAATAATCAACATAAGTAACCCTGCCAGTGCAAATATCCACCAGCTTAAATCAATCCGGTACGCAAAATCTTCCAACCATTTTCCCATTAAATAATAGCCGGTGGGTGCTGCAATTATAATAGCAATAATAACAAGTTTTGTAAAATCTTTCGATAGTAAAACGATAATGTTCGTTACTGATGCACCAAGCACTTTACGGATGCCGATTTCTTTCGTACGTTGTTCGGCGATGAAAGCCGCGAGTCCGAACAACCCAAGACAAGCGATGAAGATCGACAGCAGTGCAAACGACGAGACGATTTGTCGTAATCGTTCCTCTGTCCGGTACATTGCTCTGAACGAATCGTCGAGAAAGCGATAATCGAACGGCATTCCGGGTGCAAATCCTGAGAGTGTTGCCTCTATGTGATCGATTGCCCCGCGTACATTCTCCGGGTCTATACGCGCTGCAAGAATTCCCTGTGCCGACCATCCGGCTCCTTCATGGAGTTGAAATACAACCGGTCGTATTTCGTGATGTAGCGACGTAAGATGAAAATCTTCTACCACGCCGATAATTTCACCGTCTGTTCCACGAATACCGAACGGCTTTCCAATCGCTTCTTCCGGCGCCCATCCTAATTCACGGACGAAAGTTTCATTGAGTATATGAGCGCGTCCGATATCGGTTTGAAGGTCGGGGAAAAAATTTCTACCCGCAATTATCCGCATACCTAATGTTTCGATGAATGACGGATCGACAACTGCAGGTTGAAATCGAATTGTTTCTTTGTCGGTTTCAATATGAGGTGAAATCTGTTCAGGTTTAATTCCGAGTGAAATACGGAAACGTCCCGGAGTTGCTTCTGATATAGTTGCATTAATTATCGCTGGGTGTTCAATCGTACGTTCACGTACCTGTTCCCGTAAGTTCCACAGTTGCTGCCCCCGTAAATTAACAAGCGCTACATAATTTCCATCGAAACCGAGATCCTTGGTTTGTATAAAATGTAATTGATAATAAATTACGCTTACACCGATCATTAAAAGAAACGAGACTGCAAACTGCAGAACGACAAGAGATTTTTTCAGGAGATCGCGTCCGGTTTTCGTAGTGGTTGGTTTCCTTCCGTAGATGACACGAACCGGATCGAATCTTGAAAGATAAAAAGCCGGATAGGAACCCGAGACGATCCCGATAAAAATGACAAAAATGCATAATGCGGCAATAGCCCGTCCGTGATGAAAAAGAGCAAGTTCTTTCTCAAATAGAGCATTGAACGCCGGCAACACGGTTTCCGCAAGAAAAATTGCCAGTCCGAGCGAGACAAGACTTACCAGAATCGATTCGGTTAAAAATTGCAGTGCAAGCTGTTTACGGGTTGCCCCGAGTGTTTTTCGAATTCCCACTTCAAGCGCCCGCTTTATACCCTGTGCTGTTGCGAGATTTATATAGTTAATCCCGGCGATTATTAAAACGAATAATGCAGCGAAACCGAAGATGTATAGGTATTTCACATCTCCGCGAAAACCATCCGCCCGGTGCATTTCAGATAGATATACTGAAGTCAAGGGGGTGGCGAGCGTAATAGGCGGTTCATTTTTGAAATGCGGCTCAAGCGCTCTGTAAATCTGTGATTCGAGTAATTCCATGTCGATACGTTCGTTGAGCAGGACATACGTATAATACATATATGCACCCCACCCGTCGGGTATACGCTGAGAATCCGGAAGCCGCTCGACTGAGGCAATAATGTCAAATTGAATAGTTGAACCCGCCGGTGGATCTTCCATAACGGCGAGAACGGTCACAGCATCATCGTTCAGCAGCAGAGTTTCACCTAAGGGATTGATTTCGCCAAAGAATTTCCGGGCAGTGCTTACCGTTAGGATTATACCGTCGATGTGGTTTAAAGCAGCAAAAGGATCACCTATCACCGGATTGAACGTAAACATTGTAAAGAACGACGGTTCTCCATGAATAATCTGAAAATCATCGCCAAATTCCCGGGACTCATTTGTCAGACGGGCTGATTGACTCCGAAAGTGTGTAGCAATTTCGACGGATGGAACCTCGTCTTCGAGTGTATGTTTAAGAGGATACGCCGTTGCAGTACTTCTTCCCCAAAAAGGTGATTCATGTCCAATGAGGACGATTCTGTCGGCGTTTTCGTGAAACCGGTCGAATTGCAGTTCATCGTGGACATACAATCCGACAAGTATGCAGACCGTCATGCCGATAGCCAACCCCATTACATTCAGAATAGTATAGAGGGGTCTGCGTCGTAACGAGCGAAAACCGATGAGAAAGTATTTTCTGAGCATTGTAAACCTCCCGGTAGTTAGTTTGGTTGTCTTTCCTCGTAAGGTGCATAACGCATAGAGCAAAGCGCATAGATTAGATAGAGCAACGTAAATAGAATCCGCTTTGCACCATGCGCTATGCTCTATGCGTTGTTTTCTTCGTTAACTTGACAATATTTCCACAATTTCGTATTTTTGGAATATCTAACTCCAAAATGCTTAGCAAAATGGAAAAATATATTCCAAGATTTTTTAAAAGTCCCGATCAGAGCTTTTTCCTCTTCGGTCCACGCGGAACAGGGAAATCCACTTATTTGAAATATCACTTTCCGGATGCCCTTTGGATCGATTTGCTTAAACCGGATGTATTCCGGTCTTATGCAGCCCGTCCGGAACGCATTATAGAAGCGGTCCGCGGCAATCCGGACAAAAGAACAATTATCGTCGATGAAGTTCAAAAAGTACCCGATATTTTGAGCGCCGTTCATAGTCTCATCGAAGAAAAAATAAAGAAAACATTTGTACTCACCGGTTCCAGTGCCCGTAAGTTGAAGCAATCCGGAATTGATTTACTTGCAGGTCGAGTGTTGTATCGAACATTCCATCCGTTCCTGCTATCTGAATTACCAAAACCTCCCGATTTTGACGAACTATTGGAATTAGGTCTGTTACCCATAGTGATTTCATCTCCAACTCCCAAAGATACCCTCGATGCATATGTCACTCTCTACATTCGTGAAGAAGTTCAACAGGAGGGATTGGTTCGTAATATCGGTAATTTTTCCCGCTTCCTTGAAGCCGTTAGTTTCTCGCACGCATCTCTCCTGAATGTCAGCAACGTAGCCAGAGAGTGTGAAATAGAGAGAAAAACCGTCGAGGGATATATACAAATCCTCGAAGATATTTTGCTGGCATTTCGCTTGCCGGTTTTTACTAAACGTGCACAGCGTGCTTTGGTTTCCCGTCCGAAATTTTATATTTTTGATACCGGGGTCTTTCAAAGTTCGCGTCCTATAGGATCGCTCGACCGTCCTGAAGAAATCGCCGGCGCCGCTTTGGAAGGTTTGGTTGCTCAGCACCTTCGCGCCTGGAATGCCTATAAGGGCAATCATTACGAACTTTACTTTTGGCGTTCGCGGAGCGGCGTCGAAGTCGATTTCATATTGTACGGCAAACATGATATATATGCGATCGAAGTTAAAAACACCAATCGTATTCGTCCGGAGGATTTGCGTCCGTTGAAAGAATTTCGCACCGACTACCCTCAAAGCCGGACAACCTTTTTGTACCGGGGAAATGAAAAGCTTCTGATCGATCATATTCAGTGTATTCCCGTTGAATTATTTTTAAAACAATTGTCTCCGGATTTCGAGTTATCTTCACTTTTCACATAGCGCATAGCGTGGTGTTTCCGATCCATTTACGCTTTGCTCAATGCGCCATGCGCTCTGCTCATTCATACCGCAATGCTTCGACCGGGTTTGCAACCGCAGCCCGAACCGCCTGAAAACTCACGGTTGCAAGTGCAATAATCGTGGAGACAACGGCAACGAGGACAAATAACCACGGCTCAAGAGAAACTCTGTAGGCGAAGTTTTCCAGCCAGTTGTTCATAATAAACCATGCGAACGGCCATACAATCACGTTTGCAATCAGAATGAGTTTGATGAAATCCCACGTTAGCAACGTTACAAGCTGCGGCGCCGCAGCGCCGAGTGTTTTCCGTATGCCCATCTCTTTTGTGCGGCGTTCGGCGGCAAATGCCGATAATCCGAACAATCCGAGACCGCCGAGTATGGCGGCGAATATTGCGAAGTAAAGAACTATTTTTGCAGTCCGTTCTTCGGTGCGATATAAAAAGTTGTGATACTCGTTCATAAACCGGAATGAAAAGGGTATTTCAGACTCAAAGGCACTCCAGGTGTTTTTAAGGTGTTCAACGGCGCCCGGTATATCGTTCCCGGCGATACGGACATTCATATATTGTTTGAAACGATCATTCGGAAAATTCGTAATGACCATCGGTACCGGTTTGACATGCAACGATTCAAAGTTAAAATCTTTAACGATGCCGATGATGTTGCCCGACATCACATTTTCCAGCTCTGCGTATGCACCGACCGGTTCCAGGAGTCCGAGCGCTGCCGCTGCTGTTTCGTTAATGATGAGAGCTTCGAAACGGTCGGTAGGGAATGCGGGATCGAAGCTTCGTCCCGATTTCATTACAAGTCCGAAAGTTTTGAAGAAATCCTCATCGACGAATAACGCGGTGACGTCATATCTGGCGCCGGGTTCGAGGGTAAGACTCCAACCGCCGTACACATTGCCGATAACACGGTGAGTTGAGGATGCATGTAATATCGAAGGATGCCGCATCAACTCGTTTTTGAATTCTTCCGTACGGCTTTGAATCGATGGTGTAGTCGTTTGGAAGTAAAGTAAATTCTCTCTGTCATAACCGATATCAACCGATTGGAAATGCCGCAATTGCTGATAGATGGTTATCGTTGCAAAAATCAATCCTATGACGATTGAAAACTGAAAAACGACGAGCACTTTGCGGATACGTGTCTGCGACCGTTCACCATGAAATGCACCTTTGAGAATTCGAGCCGGTTGAAAGCCCGATAAATAAAAAGCAGGATAACAACCCGCGAACAGACCGATGAGGATAGCAACTGCAAATATGAATCCGATAAATGTTAAATCGCCTGCATAATGAACCGACTCAGGAAGTTGTGCCAGTGTTCTGAATGACGGCAGTACCAGTTCGACAAAAACGAGTGCGAACAAAAACGCGATCATTGAAAAGATAACCGACTCCCCGAGAAATTGACGTATCAATGAGAACCGGTCGCTGCCGGATACTTTTCGTATGCCGACTTCCCGGGCGCGGTGCATCGAACGCGCGGTGGTAAGATTCATGAAATTAACGGCAGCGATAAATATGATCAGAATCGCAATTGCGGAAAAAATGTATACATACCGGATATCTCCGCTGACGGCTGCATATTTTGTATCACTGTACAGATAAATATCGGTTAACGGCTCGAAAAACGGTCTGAACATTACCGGCTGCTCGCCGTTGACATACCTATCGAGAAAAGCTTGTAGTGGTTCTTCGATGTCGTTAGGTGACGTTCCATTGCGGAATAAAACATACGTGTAAAAGTTAGCCGCGTGATAAATGTCGAGCGCCCCGGGCCCCATCTGCGATTCGTGTTCCAACGTGTTCAATGAAATCAGGAAGTCGAACTGTATATGTGAGTTCTCCGGAACATCCGCGAAGACACCGGTAACGGTCACATCGTATTGATCGTTGAAATTGAGCACTTTCCCAATCGGATTTTCATCACCGAAATATTTCCGGGCGGTACGCTCCGACAGAGCTGCGGTGAACGGTTCACGAAGAATTGTTTCCCGATCGCCCAGAATGACGGGGAACGAGAAGAATTCAAACAACGATCCGTCGGCGAAGTGAATACTCTGACTGAACTTTTTTTCACCTGCGGTTATTGCGACCGGTCGCCACGGCATAATGCGGGCGTAGTTTTCAACGGCGGAAAATGTCTCAGTAAATCGAGGGCCATATCCCGGCGGCGACATTGCGAGTTTTTCCGACTGCCCGTTTGTTTCGACAGAAACACTGACGCGGTATATATTTTCCCGGTTTTCATGAAAAAGATCGTAACTCAGCTCGTACCGCACCCATAGCGTAATCAGAATAAATCCGGTCAGACCGACGACGAGACCGAAGATATTGATCGATGAAAATAGTTTGTTCCGCGTCAGATTGCGGAGTGTTATTTTAATGTAGTAAGAATTCATTTTGTTTCCCGATTATTCATAACGTAATGACTCAACAGGATTTGCAACCGCCGTACGTATTGCCTGATAGCTTACCGTTGTCAGTGCTATTACCAATGCCAATAAACCCGATGCCGCAAATACCCACCAGCTAATGCTAATCCGGTATTCAAAATCCTGCAGCCACGTGTTCATGAAATAATATGCAACCGGCGCCGCAATGACGACGGCAATGAACACAAGTTTAATAAATTCTTTCGAGTGTAATCCGGCAATCCCTGCGAACGATGCGCCGAGTACTTTGCGAATGCTCATTTCTTTCCTGCGTTGCTCGGCGGTAAATGAAGACAAACCGAACAGTCCCAGTGCTGAGATAATCACGGCGAATATAGCGAAGTATTGTGAAAGTTTACCTATACGCATCTCACTCCGGTACAGTGCGGCGTACCGCTCATTGACAAAACGATAGTCGAACGGATAAGCCGGATTAAAGTTTTCGTGAGCTTGTTGAATTCTCTCCAGTGTATTTCTGATGTCATCGGTTTGCACCCTGATATAGCCCGCTTGCATAGTGGGAATTGACGGATTTAAAAGCATAAAGAGCGGAGCTACTCCATTGCGCAGGTGCTCATAATGAAAATCTTTAAGCACACCGATAATCTCGGCGTCCTGTCCCCAGAGTGTAATGGAGCTATTCACCGGGTCCTCGATTTCCATAATATCGATAGCTGTTTCATTGAGTATCACCTTTGCCGAGTCGGCGCCATATTCACGGGAAAAAGCCCGTCCGTTTGCCATCTCGAACCCGAATGTCTCAATTAGGTCGTAATCTACCCAGATAGACTCGAATAGCACATGCTCATCGGGGTCTTTTCCCGGCCAGCCGACGCCGCTTGTATTATTACTTCTCCCGAGAAAATGATGTGTCGATCGTGAAATGTTCGTATTACCCGGAATTGCCAGCACCTCGCTTCGAAACGGTTCCCAATTTGCACGCAATTCCCCTTCAATCGGGAAATAGAGCAGATTTTCTTTTTCATAGCCGAGATTCTTAGTCTGTACATATTGTATTTGCATATATATCAAAATTGTCGAAACGATTAATACAATCGAAAGCGAGAACTGGAAGACGACGAGTCCTTTCCGTATCAGTACTTCTCCTTTTGAGGATATGACCTTACCTTTCAGCGTCTTCACGGGGTCGAATGCAGATAGGAAAAATGCTGGATAACTCCCCGCGACGAGACCGGTTATCAGCGTTATGCCCGCGAGCATGAGATATATATTCAACGTTGTTAAATCGAGAGTTACCTGTTTATCTGTCAGGTTGTTAAATGCAGGTAAGAAAAGTTCGACCAGTATCAACGCGACGATCAGCGAGAAAAAGGAAACGACTATCGACTCGCCGATATATTGACCGATCAACGACCCTCTGCCGGCGCCGATCGATTTACGAATGCCAACTTCCCTCGCCCGTGTTATTGACCGGGCAGTGCTGAGGTTCATAAAGTTAACGCACGCAATGAGCAGGACGAATACGGCGATAATCGAAAAAAGCCGTACATATTCAATACGTCCGCCGACAACCTGACCGTGCTCGAATCGACCGTGTAAATAAAGATCGGCAAACGGATATAAAAACAGATCTACCACAGATCCTTCATTTCGTTCCTTGATAAAGTTTTTAATTTTATCGCTGACCAGTTCGGGATCGACGCCGGCACGAAGTTTGGCAAGCGTACGGGGACCATTGTTTCCCCAGGAGTTCACCCATTCATTCCTGGTTTCGAAATCATGAAACGGAAGAATAAAATCGAATTGCAATGTTGAATTTTCCGGAAATGTCCGGTACACGCCGACAACTTTATATAACCGGTCGCCCTCGACTACCATTGTTTGATTCAGCGGGATTTCATCGGAGAAAATTTTTCCGGCAAATTCGTCGGAGACCACTATTGTATTCGGTTCTGTCAACCATTCAGCGGGATTACCACTAACGATATCGAACGTGAGGATATTAACAATATCGGGCCGGGCATAGATGCCGCTTCCTTTGAGTGAATTAGCGTTGTGGGTGAACAGATAATTTATATTCCATGTATAGGTAGCGGCGTACTCGAATTCCGGTACTTCTTCCACGAGCGCAGGTGCAAGAGGACCCGGCGTAGCCGTAAAGGTAAATACCTGGCCGTTCGCATATACCTGATGTTCCATCACCTGGTAGATGCGGTCGATATCGTCATGATACCGGTTTACGCTTAACTCATCGAGTACCCAGAGTAATATGAGAATACTGCATGCGAGTCCGATCGACAACCCGGATACATTAATTAAAAATGAACTTTTATGACGGGTGAAATTTCTGAATGCGGTTTTAAGATAGTTTGTTAACATGAATTATTCCTTATCATTTGTCTTTACTTTTTAGTAAACGTCAAACGTGAAACGTGAAAACGATTCACCCCTTCGATGATAGTCATTTCTCTTTTCACACATCACTTTTCATATATTACTCACTCCTCAATGAATGTACCGGGTTAGCTAAAGATGCCTTTGCCGCAAGATATCCGACCGATACCATTGCAATGAAAAGCGCTCCCGCGGCTGCAAATATAAAAATGATGAAATTTATATCAATGCGATATGCGAAGTTTTCGAGCCAGCGGGAGAGCAGATAATACGCAACCGGCCATGCTATGATATTTGCCAACAGCACCAGTTTTGAAAAATCTTTTGATAACTGGAAGACGATCGACCTCACCGGGGCGCCGAGAACTTTGCGGATGCCGATCTCTTTCGTCTGTCTTTCGATTGTGAAGGAAGCAAGAGCAAATAAACCAAGACAGGCGATGAAAATAGCAAGTCCCGTGAAGTACCATATGATTTTTCCGAGTCGTTGTTCCGAACTGTATAAATTATCAAACGATTCATCTACAAATGAATATTGAAACGGCCACTCGGGAGCGACTGCATTCCAGCTTTCTTCAAGAAATTCGATCGTCCCCGCGATATTTTCCGGGCGGATGCGAACCGGAATCCGGTAATACCAGTGCGGTCTCATCGAGAAGAGGAGCGGCTCAATACGACTGTGCAGCGACTGAAAATGAATATCGTTTACTACACCGATAACGGTTCCATCCAGCCAGTCGTATGAAGTCAGGAGCCGGGTACCGACGGGGTCATCCAATCCGAGTGTGCGGGCGGCTGACCGGCTTATGACGAATGACTCTTCTGCATCGGCACCGTATTCTCTCAAAAATATCCGTCCGTCAATGACATCTACACCCAATGTTTCAAAATAGTCGTAATCGGTGGCAATCAGCTTGAGGAAAACAGACTCTTCCGGAGATGTACCTTCACGATGCACACGGATATTATTTCCGAGCAGCGTCGGAGGTACGCTGCTTGCACCTGATGCCCGGACGACGCCGGAATGATGTTCTATTTCGTTTACAAATAGTTGATATCGTTCATACGCCCTTTGATCGACCTGATTGTTAACTACAATTACATGCTCTTTGTCGAATCCCAAATTCTTATGACGCATATATTCAAGCTGTTGATATACGGTCAATGCGCCGATAATCAATGCGATTGAGATACCGAATTGTGCAACCACAAGCACTTTTCTGAGTGAACCGCTCCTCCAGCTTCCGGTATGTGTTCCTTTCATAATGTCAACAGGTTGAAACGAAGAAAGAAAAAGCGCAGGGTAACTCCCGGCGATCAATCCCGCAAGCAGTGTAATAACAATGGCGCCGCCGAGAAATTGTAGATTCGAAGTATATTGAATGCTAATATTTTTACCCGTGATTTCGTTGAAGGTAGGAAGCAATAACTCTACCAACACCACAGATATCATAAGCGCTATGATCGAGAGTAATATCGTTTCTCCGATAAACTGTTTCACCAGGTGAAGTCGATTTGCGCCGATAACTTTTCGCAGGCCGATCTCTTTTGCCCGTATCGATGATCGGGCTGTGGAGAGGTTCATAAAGTTGATGCAGGCAATAAGAATAATGAAGAGTGCGATTGCCGAGAAACTATACACGTACGATATATCACTGTGCGATGCAATATCCCACCCGATATGCGACGATCTGAGGTGTATATCGGTTATCGGTTGCAGGGTGAATTTGCTTCTCGTAATGTCCATACCCGGAACATGGCTCTCGGCAAATGCGGGAAGTTTTTCTTCTAATGCAGCCGGTGAAACTCCCTCACGAAGCAGAATATACGTATAATAGTTCCTGTATGCCCACATCTCCAATCCCGGTGCTTGTCCATCGCTTCTGAGACTTTCAAACGATGCGAGAAAATCGATTTTCAAATGCGAATTCTGCGGGGTGTCTTTCATCACTCCCGTGATAACGAAATCGTGCTCATTGTTAAATGTCAGGATCTTTCCGACAGGGTCCTCGCTGCCGAAATACTTCCGTGCTTTTGACACGGTGATGACAACGGTAAACGGATCGCGAAGTACCGTTTCGGGATTACCTTTTGTTAGAGGAAACGAAAACACCCGGAAGAAATCCGGATCTGCAAAAATGAAGTGACTCTCATCATATCGTGCATCATCGACCGAAAGGATGGTGTTATAGTAACGATGAATGCGAACGCTCGTTTCGATTTCGGGGAATTCCTGTTCCAGAGCCGGAGCGAGCAGCGCCGATGTTACCGCCGCCCCCGATTTGGTTGCCGCTGCCTCATAAACAACCCGGACGATGCGGTCTGCATTGGTATGAAATCGGTCGTAACTCAGTTCGTCCTGAACGTAGAGTAAAATCAGGAAACATGCAGTTAAACCGATGGTTAAACCGGCAATATTCACGAATGAGTAGCTTTTATGGCGTAGTAAATTACGCAATGCAATTGTAATATAGTTTTTAATCATGTTTTTTGTTATTCATATCGTAATGAGTCTACCGGATTTGCAATCGCGGCTTTTATCGTTTGAAAACTTATCGTTATCGATGACAATAACAATACGATCACGATCGAGATAATAAATGCATCAAAGAGAATATTAATTCTATAGGCAAAACTCTCCAACCATTTTTGTATTACATAATATGTAATAGGTACGGCAATGATTCCGGAGACGATCAATATTTTGGTAAATTCAGTCCACAACAATTTTAATATTGTTCCCGTAGACGCTCCTAAAACTTTCCGGATGCTGATTTCCTTTGTACGTTGCTCGACGGTAAAGGTCGAAAGGCCCAGCAAACCAAGACAGGAGATAAAAATCACAAAGAAAGAAAATGAACCGATGATGGAAGCAGTTTGCACCTCGGCATTATACAAGCGATCGAAGTCTTCATCGAGGAAGAAATATTCAAACGGGCTATAGGGAGCGAACGCATTCCATTTTGATTCTATAAAACGAATACTTTCGGAAATATTTTCTCCCCCGATTTTCACGGAAAAATAACGGTGCAATCGTGGATAGACCATGACGACAAGCGGTTCAATCCGTTGGTGTAATGAGGTGAAATGGAAATCGGATATAACGCCAATAACCTGTCCGGTTCTTGTTACGCCCCCGATTCCCGATACGGAAAATCGTTTTCCGAGTGCATTTTCAACCGGAATCCATCCGAACTCCCGCGCCGCCGATTCATTGAGAATAAACGCCTCATTTGCATCGGTCGCAAGCTCTTCCAAAAAGGGGCGTCCCGCCGCCATATCCATATCAAATAAATTTATAAAATCAAAGTCTACGGAAAGCACCCTCATAAAACCGTCATAGTCAATTCCCTCCGGATGAACGGGGTGCCCGCGCTCGAGCCTTCCCGGTATTTCTGATGACATAGAGACATTCTGTATGTGTATATGTCCAAGCAATTCATATTTGAAGGATTCGCTTTGTGCTCTAATATTTCCATCGCGTGTGGGGATAATTACCACCTGCTCCTTTTCAAATCCGAGACCGGCGGTTCTCATGTATGTCAATTGCTGGAATATGGTAATTGTTGCGGCGATAAGTCCTATTGACAGGATAAATTGCATCGAAACAAGATACCTGCGAATTGAAAGCTGCAAGGTTTTTCCTCTTCCCAACTCCAGTTTGTTTTTCACTATATCGATTGTTTTGAAAGACGATAAAAATAAGGCGGGGTATATACCTGCTAATACTGCAACCCAGAGCATCAGGAATGCTAAAATACCAATAATATATATGCTTTCATAATATTGTATTGCTATTGTTTTTCCGACGAGGTTTTCAAATGTCGGGCGGAATAGTTCTACAAAAGTTAATGCGATAATGAAAGCAATAAATGTCAGCACAAAAGTTTCTCCGAGGAACTGACGAATTAATTGACTCCGTTGTGCGCCGAGAACTTTTCGCAAGCCGACTTCTCTTGTTCTTTTAGTATAACGCGCGGTTGAAAGATTCATGTAATTAATGCACGCAACAATCAATATACAGAGTGCTATTGCTATATAAAGATAGATGTATCGAATCATCCCCGATTCGGATAATTCGTTATTTAAATTCGAAAAGAGATAGATAGTCGTGAGCGGCTGGAGATGGAAATCAATTATCGATGCATCGCTCCGAATCCAATCCGGAAGATGTACGTTGCGCTCAATAAAAATTTGCATTCGTTCTTCCACCGATTCTACTGTATATCCTTCACGAAGTAATACAAATGTGTAGAGATGCAAACTCATCCAATCGTCCGGGTGGTACGGCAGTGTTATATATGATAAAAGAAAATCGAATTGTATATGTGAATTGGGGGGAACGTTTTGAACTACCCCAGTAACAGTATATGTTCCCTGGTTGATATCAATGGATCGATTCATTGGATCTTCATCGCCGAAATATTTACGTGCGATGTCTTCGGTTATCACAACCGAATACGGTTCAGTAAGTGCGGTTGCAGGATCACCTTTAACAAGAGGAAAATTAAAAATGTCAAAGACCATTGCATCGGCATACATTATGTGTTCTTCATAAAATCGTTTGTCTTCATATACCACGAGCAGTTCAGCGGGGAACCGTGTCGGTCGAATACGAACGAAATCCTCGATCTCCACAAAATTGTCCGACAAAACCGGACCTACCGGTGGTGATGTAATTGCATTCTTATTTACATCTCCCCGGAATTCAGCTTCAACCGTTATTCTATATATCCGGTCCGAATTTTCGTGAAATCGATCATAACTTACTGCATCAAGTATCAACAGTACGATGAAGATGCATGCGGCGATGCCGATGGCAAAACCGAGTATTGTTACCAGCGAAAAGATTTTATTTCGAAGGAGCGTTCTCAGCGCAATTTTAATGTAGTTGATTAACATAGTTTTAATTCCATATTTTTTTCTTCAAAACACATAGCGAACCGAGAAGCCACGCTATGCTATTCATAACTCAATGTCTCGATCCCGCAGTTTCGGGATCTTGTTCATTCATACCTAAGGGACTCGACAGGATTTGCCAGTGCCGCCTTTACCGTTTGATATCCTACGGTCAAAACAGCGATAATGAACGCAATTACTGCCGAGGTAACGAACACCCACAACTGCAAGTCAATACGATAGGCAAAACTTTCCAGCCATCTGCTCATCCCAAAGTATGCAACCGGCCAGGCGATTATGTTGGCAATGATCACCCAGCGAGTAAATTCTTTTGTAAGAAGCAATACAATCTGTGATACCGACGAGCCGAGCACTTTTCGTACACCGATCTCTTTGGTTTTTTGTTGTGTCATGTATGAAGCAAGTCCGAACAAACCGAGACACGCGATAAACAATGCCAGCACGGCAAATGATAAGAATAAATTCCCGAACCGCTCTTCCGACTGATAAAGCCGTTCGATAGAAGCATCAAGAAAATGATATTCAAACGGATACTCCGGAGAGAAGCGATTCCAGGTATCGTGCATAAATACAAGTGTTTCACCAAGATCCCTGTCTGAAACGTGTATCAATGCTCGTGATAATGTGTTTTCTCTCCAGGTTAACACAAGCGGTCCTATCGGTGAATGAAGCGACTGAAAATGAAAATCTCTCATTATGCCAATAATTCTGATTGTACCGTACGGTTCAATATACAACTCTCTTCCAACAGGGTCATCAAAACCGAAATACGATACAGCGGTTTCGTTGAGAATATATGTATCTTGTCTGTCCGATTCTCTGTCCCACGAGAAGTTTCTTCCTTGAATTAATTCCAACCCAAGGATTTCCATATAGTCCGGATCAACCGGAAGAAATGTAAACTGTTTTAACTCCTCGTCAATCATCCAGGATTCCTGCCATCCGAGATAGCCGGGAATTGCGTTGCCTCGTGATGCATCGAGTACTCCCGGATGCGAAAGCAACTCTTGTTCAAATGCATCCCATTGTCGCTGAATATCTGAATTGAGCCGCATATGTACGATACGCTCCCGGTTGAAGCCCATGTCCATTGTTTTCATATATTCAAGTTGAGTATAGATGACAATTGTACCGGCGATCAGAATGATCGATATGGAAAACTGGAACACAATAAGTGCTTTTCGGAGTCGTGCAGCATTTTTTCCTTTTGTTACTTCACCTTTAATGACCGATGCAGGATCATATGATGTGAGATAGAAAGCAGGATATAATCCTGCAAGAATTCCGACAAGAAAAATTCCCGTTAATAAACCGAGCAGTAGTACAGGGTCTTGGAAATAATTAACATCGATATTAGTTGCCAACAGATAATTAAATCGAGGCAGAATTAATTCTATAATAGCTATGGCTACGATGAGTGCGAAGAAACTGATCAAAACGGATTCGCTCAGGAACTGGGTGATGAGTTGTCTGCGATGCCCGCCGATTGTTTTACGGATGCCGATCTCTTTTGCCCGTACCGTTCCTTTTGCAGTGGTAAGATTGATGAAATTTATACCGGCAATAATAAGTATAAAAACCGCGATAGCAATGAACAGATGCACCAAATTCTTGTTGCCGCGCAGACTGCCGCTCGTATACACAGCATCGTCGGCGAAGTAGATTCCGGTGAGTGGACGTAAATGGAACTCGGGTACTTGATTAAACGAAGCGAATGATTCCTTATAAAATTTATTGATCTTTGATTCCAATGCAACTATGTCCGCCCCCGGTTGTGTGAGCACGAAGGTTTGAAAATTCCAATTCCCCCGGCTTTCCATGAAATCGGGATTACCAGTCATCCGGATCAGAAGTTCGAACGGTACAACTGCATCGATGCGAAGATGCGAGTGTGCAACATCTTTCATAATAGCGGTGACCGTCATATCCCATTGATTGAACAAATGGAGCGTTTTTCCGACCGGATTGGCGGTATCGAAAAATCTTTTCGCGGTCGATTCGGTTAGTACAATTGAAAACGGATCGTTTAGAGCGGTCTCGGGGTCACCGTGAATGAGCGGATAGGTAAATACATCAAACAGGGACGGGTCCGCAAGGATAAGATGATCAAGGTGGAATCTGTTGTCGTCGATTTTAACGACGGGATTGTGAAAGCGGGCGTCGATACGAACGACGTTTTCAACTTCCGGAAAATTTAACCGAATGTCGGTTCCGTATGCAGGACCGAGCATGCCCCATTCACCCGATTCAAGACGATAGATACGATCTTTTTTATCGTGGAATTGATCATAGCTGTATTCATGCTGCACGAACAACATAATCAGCGTGAATAATGCAACCCCTATTGCCAATCCGAATATATTTATAAACGAGAATCCTTTATTTCGAAGGATGTTTCGTAGTGCGGTTTTTATGTAATTGGCTAACATCGTGTTGTCCTTTTAACGCTTGGTGCAGGGCGCAAAGTGCATAGCGCAGACCGTTTTTCTCCCGAACGCTTTGCGCTATGCTCTATGCACATTGCTATTCATATCTCAACGATTCAACCCCGCTCAAGGCGGGATCTCGTTCATTCATATCTAAGAGACTCGACCGGATTTGCCAGCGCTGCCCGTACCGATTGATAACTCACGGTGAACAACGCAATAATAAACGCAATTGCTGCCGTAAACAGAAACACATCCAAACCAATCTCAATACGATAAGCGTAATTTTGTAACCAGCGGTTCATTACGTAATATGCAGCCGGCAATGCTATCATATTGGCGACGAGTACCCATTTTGTGAATTCTTTTGAAAGTAACAATACAATTTTTGATACACTTGCACCGAGTACTTTGCGTACGCCGATTTCTTTTGTCCGTTGTTGCGTGGAATATGAAGCAAGACCGAACAAACCGAGACAGGCAATGAATATCGCAAGTATTGAAAAATAGAGTACAATTTGTCCGAATCGTTGTTCCGAACGATACACCCGATCGATATCTTCGTCTAAAAAACGATATTCAAACGGCCAGTCTGCTATGTGAGCGTGCCATATTCCCCGGATGTCCTGGACGGTTTGCTGCATATTCTCGGGCCGGATTTTTAATAATAGTTGCGAGTACCATTGGGGCCAGATGTGCAGAAAGACCGGCATAATCTGAGAATGAAGCGATTCGTAGTTGAAATCCTTCACCACACCGACGGCTGTTCCGTCTTTCATACCTTGAAACAAATCGAACCGGGCGCCGATCGGATCTTCGAGTCCGAAATGTCTGACGGCGGCTTCGTTAAAGAGAATGGCTTCATGTTCGTCGCGTGCGTGTTCGATAGACAGGTTACGGCCTTTTACTATCTCGATACCCATCAGATCGATAAAATCGTAATCGATTGCCATGACATTTATTAATTCGAATCGTTCGGACGGTTCGCTTATGGGACTTATCCTCCACGAATTTAATTGTTCCGACGGGACGTTCGAAGCAGCCGCAGTTTGCAGCACCGACGCATCGCTGAGGAAGGCATCTTTTAATACATCTACCTGCCGGCGAGCCTCCGGATTATTGAGTTCTACTATCAGAATTTGATCTTTATCGAAGCCGAGATCTTTTGTTCGCATGTATGTCAATTGATTATAGATGATGATCGTGCTCGCGATCAGTCCGATCGAGATTGCAAATTGTAAGGTAACAATACCCTTCCGCAGGGCGGCATGATTGCGTACATTACCGGCGGATGATTTACCGGATAAGACGTCAACGGGCTTGTACGATGAAAGAAATAGCGCCGGATATATCCCGGCGCCGAATCCGACGAACAAAATTATTCCGAGCAATCCTGTCGCTGCAATTCCGTTTGCGAATGACCTGAGAGACATTGCTTTCCCCGTGAAATCGTTAAACCACGGGAGTGTTAACTCGATAAAAAGTAAACCGATTATGAGCGCGGCAACGGTAACGACAATTGATTCACCGATAAATTGCCGTATTAACTGCGGGCGATTGGCGCCGATTGTTTTTCGTATCCCGACTTCTTTGCTTCTGCTTACCGAGCGTGCGGTCGTAAGGTTGATGAAATTAAAACAAGCTATTACAAGAATAAATAGTGCAATGATAACAAATATGTAAATATATGCAATGTTGCTGTTTTGCTGCAGTTCAAGATCGAAATGAGAACGAAGATGGATATCGGTTATAGGTTGCAGATGGAATTGCAAGTTTACCGTGCGTGCTCCTTCGGGCATATGTTCATTCATAAATGACGCCAGTTGTTGTTCAGGAGTTGAGGAATCGGTGCCGGGAGAGAGCAATACATAGGTGTAGAGCCAGATGTTACCCCAATGCTGAAACCACACGGGTGAAAGCAGCGCTTTTGTGCTTTCCATGGATGCGATCAAATCGAAGTGAAAGTGAGATTGTTGCGGGAAGCCGGTTACGACTCCGGTTACAATAAAAGGATGCTGATAATCGTATAAGAGAGATTTTCCTATCGGGTTTTCATTGCCGAAATATCGCTGTGCGGTCTCTTCGGTGATGACAACGGAGAACGGCTCGTTCAGCGCCGTCGCCGGATCGCCGTGAACAAATCGAATTGTGAACACATCGAAAATGGCGGGATCGGCAACAAAAAAGTTCGTTTCGATAAAATCATTATCATTATATCTGATCCGGGCCTCGAACCTTGCTATCCTGACCGATTTTTCGATCTCAGGAAAATTTGCCGTGAGTATATCCGATAAAAGCCAGTTTGTTCGCGCTACTTCCCGCACTTCACCGCCGCTTGCCTCATGTGTGCGAAATACGCGGTAGATACGATCGGAATTTTCGTGAAAGCGATCGTAGGCAAATTCGTCTTTTACATACATGAATATCAGCAGGCAGCAGGCAATTCCAACTGCAAGCCCGATAATGTTAATTGCAGAATATCCTTTTTGTCGGATAATGGTACGTACTGCTATCTTAATATAGTTCGCGATCATAATGTTTATATATAGGTTGATTTTGTTGATCATTCATATTTCAAACTTTTTCCGGGATTTGCTAATGCTGCATTAATCGCCTGATAACTTACAGATATAAGCGCGATCAGAATGGCTATGATCCCTGCCGTTACGAAAAATCGTATACCCGGATCGATACGATACGCAAATCCTTCGAGCCATTTATTCATCGCAACATATGCAACAGGCCATGCAATGATGTTAGCGATTACGACCAGCTTTAAAAATTCTTTCGACAGCAAACCGACAATTCCCGGAACGGACGCGCCTAACACTTTTCGGATTCCTATTTCTTTTGTACGTTGCTCTGTCGAATATGTTGACAACCCGAGCAATCCGATGCATGAAATAAAAATCCCGATGCCTGTAAATATCCCGATGAGCTTACCGAATGCGCGGTCGGTGCGATAATATTGATCCAGTCTATCATCCAAAAAGAACCATGAAAACGGTTGCCCGCCGCTGAATTCATTCCAATGTGTTTCAATCGTATTAATTATTGCATTGATATTGCCTTCAATGCGTACTACCATGTGCATCGGTGTACTCCGTGAGATCATCATCACTTTCGGGTAAATCACCTCATGCAGCGGCTCGTAATGTACGTCTTCCGTGATACCGACAATGCTCATGGTTCGCTGCTCGTTGCCGAAAAATCCGACGAGTCTACGGCCGATCGGTTGTTCATATCCCAGAATATTCGCGGCGCTTTCATTTATGATCACCGCATTATTGATATCGGTAGCGTAATCGGAAGAGAAGTATCGCCCCTCTTTTAAACGGATGTCCATAAGCGGAAGAAAATCATAGTCGCTCCAGAGCTGACGCATTCTGATAAGCTGCGAGGATTCGTCGCCTTCCCGTCTGTAAACTCCGCTGTCTATATCGCGACCGGGTAGAATTTGTGTATATGCCGCTCCGGTAATGCCCGGCTGATGTAACAGTGTTTCTTTGAAACTCTCGCTATTCCGGCCAAGGAGCCACGTGTTATCCACCACGAGCAATTGTTCTTGATCGAACCCGAGATTGCTTGTGCGGATGAATTGTAATTGATTGTAAACGACCATCGTGCCGATGATCAATGCAATCGTCACGGCAAACTGGGTGACGACGAGGAAATTGCGCAGACGGCTGTTTCGCATACCGCTTCCCAATTCACCTTTCAATACTTTAACCGGCTGAAACGCCGAAAGAATAAATGCAGGATAGCTTCCCGCAAAAATACCGACCGATACGGTGAAGATCACTAAACCGGCTATTGCCCATGGGTTGATAAAGACCGAAAGGGAGAGAGATTTCAATGTTAAATTGTTGATAACCGGAAGCAGCAATTCAATGATGCCGAAGCTCATAACCGCGGCAATAGCGGTGAGCAGAACGGCTTCGCCGATAAACAAAATAACTAATTGCGATTTGTCCGATCCGAGCGCTTTACGTACACCGACCTCTTTTGCGCGACGGGCGGAACGCGCTGTATTGAGATTCATATAGTTGATGCAGGCTATCGCAAGAACGAAAACGGCGATGAGTATAAGCGAATATACGGTAACGGCATTACCGCCGGGAAGTATTTCCTCGTCAAGTTGCGAGTGCAAGTGAACATCGGTTATTGGTTGGAATCGGTAACGGTAATGTAATCCCCGGGCTTCGCCCTCCCGCCAATCGATTCCCAGTATTTGCTCAACCACCGGTCGTATATTCCTGTTGACAACGGTCTGGAATGTCGATTCCGCGTGTTCGGGTGAAGCTCCTGCTTTCAATAGAACATACGTGTACCATGTATTGTTTATCCAATTGTCTTTATCCGGAATATCCATACCGACGATAGATGCTAACATATCGAATTGCCAGTGTGATTGCGGAGGAAAACCTTTCACCACACCTGCTACTGTGTATGGAGGATCCCCATCTATTTCCAGCATTTTTCCGAGCGCCGATTTTGCTCCGAAATATTTTCGGGCGATATCGTCGGTGATGATAACGGTATTGGGTTGAGTCAGAAATGTTTTCGGATCGCCTTCTAATACGTCAATGCTGAAGACATTAAAAAACGACGAGTCGGTGAAAAACACTCGGGACTCGGTGAACAGAGTATTCTCATATCTGACGGTGACGTTGCCGGTCGGTTTGCCGTTTCGCGACCGGAAATGAGTCGCTGCTTCGATCTCCGGAAGTTCGGCGCGGAGAGTCGGGGCTACCGGACCGCTGCTGCGCGCCGTTCTCAACTCCCTGTCCGGTAGTTGCGCATCGAATGTGATGCGGTATAAGCGGTCGGTGTTTTCATGAAACCGGTCGTACGATAATTCATCGTGTACCAACATCAGAATGATCAGGAAGGCGCTCATACCGATGGCGAGTCCCGCGATATTGATTGCGGTGTAGGTTTTTTGCCGGAGCAGATTTCGGACGGCTGTTTTAAAATAGTTTGGGAGCATTGGTTGATATAATGGTTTTGTTAATGTTCATGGTGCATAGAGCTAAGCGTATCTTTATTGCGACCGAAAACAAATTGATTTGAATTTCTTGCTGCGTCGCACGCGCTATGTGTTTAACTCTATGGTCTCTATGTTCTGCACTATGCGCGAGACGCCTTATACCTACGACGCCGCAACACCTGCTGCTGTCTTCAATATATTCTCCGACACAATATGTCCATCAAATAGATACACGATACGATGCGCATACTCGGCATACATTTGTGCGTGAGTTACCATGATGATCGTCGTACCGTCCTCATTTAATTCGGTGAGCATCTTCATAACCTCATCGCCGTGCGCGGAGTCGAGGTTACCGGTCGGCTCGTCGGCGAGGATGAGTTTCGGTTTTGCAATGATCGCCCGGGCAACGGCGACACGCTGCTGCTGACCGCCGGAAAGTTGCTGGGGAAAATGGTTTCGCCTGTGTGCTATCTCCATCTGTTCGAGTACTTCTTCGACACGTTGTTTCCGATCCGATCCTGAATATCCGAGGTACAGCAGAGGCAGCTCAACATTCTCAAAAACGGTTAGTTCATCGATCAGGTTGAAGCTTTGAAATACGAACCCGATATTCGATTTACGTAGATTTGCCCGTTGACGCTCGGTGTGTTTCGATACTTCATGGTTGAGAAAATGATATTCACCGCCCGATGGGTTGTCGAGCAGTCCTAAAATATTGAGCAGCGTCGATTTACCGCATCCCGACGGCCCCATAATGGCGACGAATTCACCTTCGTGTACTTCAAGATTTACGTTGTTTAATGCAGTTGTTTCCACCTCTTCGGTGGTGTAGAGCTTTTTGAGGTTGATTGTTCGTAGCATAGTTTGTGGTTCCTTATAATATTAATGTATATTACGCTTTGTTTCATGAAGTTGGCAAAGGGCAGAAGTCAGAGGGCAGGTGCCCGGCTATTTGGTTTTGGATATTAACATGGATAACCTACCAAATAACTGGTTCATTTCTGCTTCGATAATCTCTAGTTCTCTTTCATTGCAATATTCTAATTGTTTCGCAATTTCAAGTTGTGTGTCAAGTTCAACCAATGAAGATCTGGCGATTTCGTAGAATCGTCGCCTATCTTTTATATTTGATCTCGAAGCACCTTCTGCAATATTAGATGAAATTGAAACCACAGATCTTCGTATTTGGGATATCAATGCATACAATTCATGGTTTGGAAATTTATGAGTTAGCTTATATATGTGTACGATAAATTGTATACTTTGTTGCCACACTTCGAGTTTCTTATGTCCGAGGGATAACATTTTTTCCTCCATTTTATATTATTTAAAAAGGTTTCGTGAGAGAAAATTCACCTTTTAATCGCATCAACTATTTTGCCTTTTGCCCTCTGCCTTCTGCCTTCTGCCAACATTGTACCTTCTCCACCACCGTCTCACATTTCACATCTCACATTTCACATTTCACCTCAACATCAACCGGTCGATATCCCCGAACCCGTCATACGACGATGTTATCACCTGTTCACCCGGCTCAAGTCCTTCGATTACTTCAAAATACTGCGGGTTTTGTCTACCTAACCGGATATTTCTTTTAATGGCCTGATCACCCGAGGCGCTGACTACATACACCCACTGACCGCCGGTTCGCTGGAAGAAGCCGCCGCGTGCAAGAAGAATGGCATCTTCAAGTGCGCCGAGTGCAAGGCGGATGCGCAATGTTTGTCCTCGCCGGATATTATCCGGTTCATCGCCGACAAATTCCATATCGACTTCGAACCTCCCCTCGCGAACCTGCGGATAGACGCGGGTGATTTCGAGGGTGTACGTTTGCCCGGCAAAATCGAATTCTCCCCGCTGGCCTATATTGATGCGGGCGATATAATGTTCATCGATCGATGCGCGGACACGAAAACCCTCGAGGATATCGATCTGACCTAACCTCTCGCCCCGCGATTTCGACGCGCCGATCTCGGCATTGAGCGAAGTAAGTTGTCCGCTCACCGGAGCGGTGAGAATAAGATTGTGTAGACTGCCCCGTACGAGTTCGAGGTTTGTCATCATCCGCTCAAGCGACGATTCGATATGACGGAGCTGATTCTCGGTAGCAAGCGAATCCAATCGCAATGTTTCGGCGACAAGCATAAGTTGCCGTTCCATTTGCTCGTAGGCTTCCCTCGAATCGAGATATTCCTGTTCGGAGATGAGATTCTTTTCCCATAATTCTTCATTCTGATGGTAGATTCGTTTGCGATTTTTCATTTGATATTCATAAGAGAGTACCTGTTCACGCAGACGAAGCCGCTGCTGCTGGAGATTCAACCGGGTATTTTGCAGGTTGTTGATCTGCTCGAGAAAATGCGCTTCACGACTGAATACATCGAGCTGTAAAGTGCTATTATTAAGCGTTAAGATTGTATCGCCTTCTTCGACAATGCTGCCGTCTTCAATATGAATTTTTTCTACGCGGCCGCCCTCAATTGCATCCATATAAATAGTTCGAAGCGGGATGACGGTGCCGCTGACCGGAATGAATTCAAGAAATTCGCCATGCCGGACTGTCGATATGGTAATTCTGTCGCGGTCGACGTTCAGCCGCGAACCGCTTTCGCTGATGACAAAGCTGTAGATAGTGAAGATTATAAAAAGAGCCGTGAATGCTATGAGAGCAATTTTTTTAGGCGTCCATTTCTTTTTTTCTATTTTTCGGTCCATTGTTTGAATTTCGATTTACGAGTTACGAATTTTTGATTAGATGTGTGACGCACATTTGTTTATTAATAATGCAATAAGTGCGCCACATGTAATATTTATGATTTTTGGCAGAATTTGGCATTTTTTAAAAATAGAGTGTCAACATACCGGACACTGGTGTTCGGAATCGGACAGGTGGGAGCCATACATGCCCGTCGCCTACAGTTGTTAGATTACGGGAAAATCGTCGATGATACATTCCCTTTTTTATAATGGTGACGGGCACGTTTCCATTAAATGGGTAGTTGTTTCTTGACTTTTTGGACACCCCCGGATCCGTCAGCACCGATTGATATCTTACCGTTATCAATGCTCATTGATTTTTATATAAAAACTTCTTAACTTATTTCCGAAATTCAGAAAGTCAGGAATCCAGAAATAGAAATAAAATGTCAAAAACTGTTCAAATCAGAAAAAAAGGTACGCTGACCCTTCCGATGGAATTCCGTAAAAGGTATCAACTCGGAGAGGGCGATCCCGTGACGTTGATTGATCTCGACGAAGGGATTTTTCTAAGTCCAAAAGCTTCCGTATTACCCAAACTGGTCTCACAAATTGAAACACTCCGGGAAAAGCGTAACATTTCATTAGCTGAGCTCATTGATGGTGTCCAAACAATTCGGAACCAGAAAGATTAGTTTTGCCTGAGTTATCTATAATCAGAGTATTTTTCGATTCAGATGCTATCATTGCCGGTTCTGCATCCCGCAAGGGCGCCGCCTTTATTTTGCTGCAATTAGCTGAGTTGGGTTTGATCGAGGGGGTTGCCTCGGTAAAAGTGATCGACGAATGCCGGAAGAATCTTGAGATGAAACTTCCCGAAGCCCTCCCTGCTTTTGAACAGATAGTCTCGCACGCACTGAACATTGTAAATAACCCATCTCAAGAAAAAACCGTGCAATACACACAAATGGCGCATATAAAAGATGTACCCATTTTAACCGCGGCCATTACGACAAATGCAAATTTTCTGGTTACCTTTAATACCAAGGATTTTTATCCCGAACCTCATGTAGATTTAAACGTCGTTGAGCCCGGAGAATTATTAAACAGAATTCGTCATATACTCGGCCAAATGACTTAATGAATGCATATGGAATACTATTCGTATTTTAATGCTTCGACCGGATTCGTAAACGCAGCCCGTACCGATTGATAGCCCACTGTGAGTATGGCAATCAATAATATTGCCGCCATAGCCAATAAGAATATACCGATACCTATGGACGTCCGGTACGCGAAGTTCTCCAGCCATTTCGTCATGAAATAATACGCAACCGGCGATGCGATGAGGATGGAGACCGTTACAAGCAGCACGTACTCTTTTGACAGCAGCATGAATATCCCCGATATAGACGAGCCGAGGACTTTCCGTATGCTTATCTCTTTTTTCCGCTGCTCGACGGTAAACGAAACAAGCCCGAACAACCCGATACACGCAATAAAAATGGCGAGGAACGATGAGACGGTAAATATTTGGGCAAACAAATGATCGTCGCCGTATAAGTCATACAGATAATCATCGTAGAAGAAATAGGTAAAAGGAGGATAGGAAATATTTTCATTCCAAATTCTTTCTATATCCGATACCAGCCTGGATATATCATTTGTGTTATATGCGATGGTTATATATTGTAAATTTGAAAACTCCCGATCTATGAGCAGAAATACCATCGGCTCGACCGGATGGTGAAGGGGCTTGAAGTGAAAATCTTTTACCACACCAATAATCTCGCCGGATAGATCATCACCCCACTTTTGCCCGACTATTGTCTCCGGTGAAAGGTAACCAAGCCGTCGGGCGGTAGTCTCATTGACTACTATTTTTTGATCGAGATCTGCCGGGTGGTCTGGAGAGAACCATCTCCCCGCAGTCAGAGGTATGTTATATATATCTATAAAATCGTAATCTACAGAGTAAATCGATAGTACCATTTCTCGCGTTCCACCTGCTTGTGTTTGGAATTCACGCCCCGAAGTTTGTGTTGATCCTCCTAACATTCCTGCCGATACCGTTACTCCCGAGACATCGTGCCGATTGAGAAAATCCTGCTTTATTGCGTTGTATGAATTGGTAACCTCTGGATACCGTTCCATACCGGTGTCGATTACCAATAGTGAGTCCGTTTTAAACCCGAGTTCCTTGTTCTTAATGTAACCGAGCTGTTGATAAATGATAATGCTGCTTATTATGATACCGGCAGATATTATAAATTGTAAAACGACTAGTGCTTTTCGTAAGGATAATTTACCTTTTTGAACGGGTGAATGCATTTTCAGAATGTGAATCGGCAGCATCCTTGATATATATACCGAAGGATAAAAACCGGCAGTAATCCCTATAATAATTGCAAATAACGGAATTGCGATAATCAGATTATCCATTTGTGAAAAAATGGATGAATAATTCTTATTTGCGAGCGCATTAAATAACGGCAGTCCCAATTCGGCAAGCGAAAGTGCAATGAATGAGGAAAGTATGCTTATCATCACTGATTCGAATATAAACTGGTTTCTGATTGCTTTTCTGTCCGATCCGAGCACTTTCCGGATGCTTATCTCCTTTGTGCGTTTTGTTGCAATTACAGTGGATATTAAAACATAATTCACACAGGCAAGGAGAATTATTAAAAATGTAATTGCAATGAAGATAACGACATTTGCGGGGTTTCCGGTTGGTCCAATTTGCCCGAAACGTGTTGAATTGAGGTAGATCCATGTGAGCGGCTCGAGTCCAAATGAAAGTCTGTAACCGATTTCCTCTCCTTTTACTACATACTCATCATAAAAACCTTCAAGTTTGTTTTCCAGTTCAGTAATATTCACATTTTGATCAATAAGTAGATACGTATAAAATCCTCCGTCGAACCAGTTTTGTGTCCAGGCTTGGTATGTTTCAGGACTGACGGTTGAATATGAAACCAACATATCAAATTGTATATGTGAATTGGAAGGAATGTTTTGTAGTACACCGGTGACTATAAATTCATACTGCCCGATACTCAGGATGGTTTTACCCAACGGGTTTTCTTCTCCGAAATATTTTCGCGCGGTCTGTTCTGTCATAACAACACTCCGGGGTTCGGTTAGTGCCGTTTCAGGGTTGCCGCGAATAAGCTCAAAATTGAAGATATTGAATATAGATTGGTCGACAATAAATACGTTATCCTCCGTAAATGTTTTTTCATTATAACTAAACACATATTGTGCATGACGGAATCGAACATAATTATGTATTTCAGGGTACAAATCGGTTATTGCAGGACCGACCGGGAAGGCAGTAAGCGCTCCTTTGAACTCCTCATCGTGGCCATAGACATCCCAACCGAGCCGGTATATTTGATCTGATTTTACGTAAAACCGGTCGTAGCTTAGCTCGTCTTTAATCCAGATAAACAGGAGAATACTCACCGCAATGCAGATCGAAAGCCCGGTGATGTTGATGAACGAAAAAAGTTTGTTTCTCCGGAGATTTCGGAGAGAAGTGATAAGGTAGTTTTTGAGCATGGTGTTGTAACTCCTGAAATTGGTACCCCGTGTACCTTTGTTCACTAAATACGGCAAAAAGTGCGCCAAATAATATTTTGGTGATTTTTAAAAGATTTTAGCAATACTTAGTCGACCGAGTGTCACTTTACCGGACACAGGTGTTCGGGAACGGACAGTCGGGATTATGGCACACTGATGACGCACCTGTCCGCCGAGTATTTTGGCGGAGATGATACTGATTTTCACTGATTAGATATAATAAAATCTGTAAGCATCTTTCACATCAGTGTCATCAGTGTTCCATAAATTTTATTAATTCACTCATACTTGGACGGGATTCGTAAACGCAGCCCTTAATGAACCGGTGAAATTCCCTATGTATATTTACCCGCAATCATAATCAACAAGTATTCTTTTCTTCGAATAAATTATTTATATTGCAACAAACCACTGTCCGTTTCCGTACACTTGAACAGATAGCATTTGTTAAGTGTAAGAAATCCCGGGAAATGAATTATGCGTTCAAAACACGGCAAACTCCTTATCATCGATGACGACGAAGACGTCCTCACCGCTGCGCGGTTGTTTCTAAAACAGCATGTAGCATCGGTGCACACCGAAAAGAATCCGGAAAAGATCCCGTTCCTTATCACGAATGAGTCATACGACGTCATTTTACTCGATATGAACTATACACGCGATGCCACAAGCGGGAAGGAGGGATTCCACTGGCTTAATAAGATAATCGAACTCGATCCCTCGGCGGTCGTTATTCTCATAACTGCTTATGGCGATATAGAGATGGCGGTCCGGGCAATCAAAGAAGGTGCGATGGATTTCATTACCAAACCGTGGCAAAACGAGAAATTACTCGCTACCGTAAATGCGGCATTAAAATTGCATAGTTCAAGATTAAAGATCGATTCGCTCCGTCAGCGTCAGCAACAATTGAGCGCCGATCTCGATCAGCCGTTTCATGAGATGATCGGAACGTCGCCGGCGATGCAGGATGTGTTCGGAATAATAAAGAAAGTAGCAAAGACCGATGCGAACGTGCTGATTATCGGTGAGAACGGCACGGGTAAAGAACTTGTCGCGCGGGCGATCCACCGGCAGTCCGATCGCGCGAACGAGGTTTTTATCAGCGTAGATATGGGATCGATTACGGAGACGCTGTTCGAAAGTGAGCTTTTCGGCTATACAAAAGGTGCATTCACCGACGCAAAACAGGATAAACCGGGAAGATTTGAAATTGCATCCGGTGGCACGCTGTTCCTCGACGAAATCGGCAATATATCGCTTCAACAGCAATCGAAACTTTTAACCGTTTTGCAAAATCGCGAGGTGTATCGCCTCGGATCGAATACACCGCGTCCGATCGACATCCGGCTGCTCTGTGCGACAAACATGCCGATTCACGATATGGTAAACGATAATATTTTCAGACAGGACCTGCTTTACCGGATCAACACCGTAGAAATACACGTACCCCCGCTGCGCGATCGTGTTGAGGATATACCGCTTTTGGTCGAACATTTTCTTGCCGTCTATTCAAAACGTTATAGAAAAAATGTGAAACGATGCTGCTCCGCAGCATTGAAAAAATTGGAAAATTATTCATGGCCAGGTAATGTCCGGGAATTGCAGCATGCAATCGAGCGGGCAGTAATAATGAGCGATTCGGATATGCTGCAGCCGCAGGATTTTTTGTTGCAGCGAAGCGAGCAGCACGAAAACGGCATACACGCTCAATCTTTTAAACTCGATGATGTTGAGAAAATAACTATCTTAAAGGCAATCGATAAGTACGACGGCAACATCAGCAAAGCGGCGCGTGAACTTGGATTAACGCGCGCATCATTATATCGCCGGTTGGAAAAATATGGCCTACAATAAATTCAGAATACATGTTACACTGCAAGTACTCTTACTCGGAGTTACCGTCTTCATTGTATTGTACCTCTACGTTAGAACCGATTTTGTAGCAACATTATTTCTGATAGGTGCAGTTATCGTGTTTCAGATTGTTTATCTCATCAGATATGTGGAAACAACAAACCGGGAATTGAACCGCTTTCTGAATGCGATGAAACACGAGGATTATTCGACCTCGTTTGCAGGTCTCAAGATCGGGCCGTCATTCGATCAATTGCACAAAACATTTTCCGATTTCACTCAGCAATTTATTCAGGTTCGATCGGAGAAAGAGGAAAACTACCGGTTCCTTCAGACTGTTGTGCAGCATGTCGGAACGGGCGTTATCTCGTTTGAACCGGGCGGGGAGATTGCGTTGATGAATGCTGCTGCAAAGCGATTGCTGCATATCGGCGATGTAAAGAACATCAAAAAGCTCAATAACGATGAGCATCGCATAGGCGATACGTTACTCCGGTTGCGAGCAGGTGAAACTATGCTCATTCCTTCGACATTCGATAGCACCCGGCAGACCCTTGCAGCGTATGCCACCGAATATAAACTCGGCGAGAAAAAATATACGCTGGTTTCTCTCCAGAATATTCAAAATGAACTTGACCGCGAGCGAATGGCGAAGGAGCTTGAGATTGCCCGGACAATACAAAAATCGTTGCTGCCGGATCAAAATCCCCGGGTGCCGGGCTACCGGATTTCGGGTGTCTGCATACCGGCTAAAGAGGTGGGCGGCGATTATTATGACTTCATTCACCTGCCGGATGGTAAACTTGCGCTGATCATCGCCGACGTATCGGGAAAAGGTATCCCTTCGGCATTTTATATGACATTGACCAAAGGCATGATACAGTCCCAAATACTGTATACGGGTTCACCAAAGGAGATCCTGATCCGTGTTAATAATCTTTTGTACAATACCATTGCCGAGAAGTTTTTCGTAACCATGTTTTTTGCAGTGCTGGATCCCGAAAAACGAACATTGGTCTGTACCCGTGCAGGACATAATTCTGCAATACATTATCAGTGCGAAACGACACATGTATCACACATACGGCCCGACGGAATCGGGCTCGGTCTTGAACGGGGCGAGGTCTTTGAAAAAAATCTTCAAGAGCAAACGCTCCACCTCAAGCGCGGGGATGTAGTTGTTTTCTATACGGACGGATTTACCGAGGCATACAATAACGACCGGGTGGAATATGGAGAGAAAAAACTTATGGATTTGATTCAACTCAATGCATCGGTTGATCCGGATGAACTGATTCAAAAAATAACCGACGATGTAACGTCATTCACCGGCGCCAACCACCGGCACGATGATATGACAATGATTGCGATAAAGGTGACGGACTGACGATGATCTACAAACATTTTCGTCTTCATATTATTATTCGCGTGGTACTTATCAGCGCGTCCGTATTATTGCTGTTCTATTTATTGTTTCAAACGGACCTCTATGCGACAACCGCCATCATAGGTTTGGCGATAGGATTGCAAATATACGGTTTAATCCGTTTTGTCGATCAAACCAACCGCGATCTCTCCCGCTTTTTACTTGCAATTCGTCATGGCGATTACTCACAATCATTCACTCCGCGTGCATCGGGCAGATCGTTTAAAGAATTGCACGATGCTTTTAATGAAGTAATCAGTTTTATTCAGGAGCAGCGGTCGGAGAAGGAAGAGCAATACTGGTATCTCCAGGCAGTTGTACAGCATATCGGGATGGGATTGATAGCATTCCGGCAAAACGGTGAGATCGATCTCATCAACGGCGCCGCGAGGAAACTTCTTCGAGCTATTACGACACATACCCGACAAGCGGGAGTTACACCCCGGTCTATTCAATCGCTCGAACAAATAAACAAGCCGCTTGCCGATGCCGTGTATGCATTGCAGGATGGCGGAAAAAATATCGTCAAAATTCAGACGAGCGATGATATATTTCATCTAGCGGTTTACGCTACAATGTTCAAACTCGGCGGCGATAGATATACGCTCGTTTCGTTTCAAAATATCGGGCGCGAGCTGGAAGAGAAGGAGATGGAGGCATGGCAGAATCTCATCCGCGTTCTTACGCATGAGATAATGAATTCCGTAACTCCCATTTCATCGCTTGCCTCAACCGGGAGTTCGTTAGTTAAAAGTGAAATAGCCGGAGAGGTTGTCGATGATATTCGCGATGCTTTTCAAACCATTGAGAAGCGAAGCGAGGGTTTGCTTCATTTCGTTAATGCTTACCGGAACCTTACGCGTATTCCGAAGCCCTCGTTTCAAATCACCCCGGTGAAAGATATGTTTAATAATATAATCAAATTGCTAAAGCCCCAGATCGCAGGGAACAACACAATGGTTGAAACATCTGTAGAACCGAAAAAACTCGAGGTTACCGCCGATCCGGAGTTAATCGAGCAGGTGTTAATAAATTTGCTGAAAAACAGCATCGAGGCATTGCAGGAAAGAGACGGCGCAGTCATACGGCTCACCGCACGGCTCGATCCGCAGGGACGAGTTGTGATGCAGGTAGCGGATAACGGTCCGGGGATCGTGCCGGAGGCAATCGAAAAAATATTTATTCCGTTTTTTACCACAAAGGATAACGGATCGGGCATCGGTTTGAGTCTTTCACGCCAGATCATGCGTCTCCACGGCGGGTCGATCAGTGTTCGTTCAATCCCCGATAAAGAGACGGTTTTCACGTTGCGGTTTTAGTATTTCAATAATTCATCGATTATTTCTTCAATAACTGAATGGTTCGCCGATTATGAATAGACAAACATTCGAAAGCGGTGCTCCGTGGGAATCTGTGTTTGGGTATTCACGGGTAGTTCGTGCCGGGCAATTTGTGTATGTATCGGGAACGACTGCAACAGATACCGAAGGGAAGATTGTCGGAAGCGGTGATATGTACCGGCAAACATTTCAAACGTTAAATAATATAAAGACGGCGCTTGAAAGTGCGGGAGCGCGAATTGAGGATGTTGTTCGTACAAGAGTTTACGTGACGAACATCGACGATTGGGAAAATGTCGCAAAAGCTCATAGCGAATTTTTTAAGGATATTAAGCCCGCTTCAGCGATGGTGGAGGTTAAACGATTAATCTCACCGGAAATGCTTGTAGAAATAGAAGCCGATGCAGTTATTGCTATTTGAAGAATAGTTAGATATACCTATAACTCTTAAAAATTCCCGGTATTTATATGAAATTTGAAAATGGGTATTCTTGGTGTACAGATATTAAAGCAAATTCCGGATATTCCGAAATGGATATATGTACGATGGATGATCCTTTCCGGTCAGGGCAGGATATACCGTGATGATGATTCGGATCTGTCTTCGCTAATTGTTCAGCATCCTACCAATCTGTTGACTTGTGTTCTCGGTAAACCCGAACCGCAATTAATTTATGAAACAATATCTGCAGAAGATGATCATATTCGTGTGATCGCATTTGAAGAAAATGTTGATTATGTTAAACGCGTATTGGCGGGATGGGAGCAATCGATCGCGTATCTTCATATGTTATCGAACGAATACAAATGTGAACCGGTGACCGATCATTCGATTAGATTTTTAGAGAAGGACGAGCTGGCACAATCGACCCGTATCCCGGTCGGTTTGCAGAGTGAATTAAACGAAGCAATGCTGCGTACTCCGGTTGCTGCTTATTTTGTCAATGCGCAGCCCGTTACGTTTTGTTATGCAGCGGCAGAAACCGAATCATGGTGGGATGTTTCAGTCGATACGCTTGAGGAATACCGTGGTAAGGGATATGCGGGTTACACCGTTAAATATTTAATTGAATATATGAGGAGTAAAGGCAAGAATCCCGTTTACGGCGCCGAAGAAACCAATGAAGCTTCCACAAAGCTTGCGCGTAAACTCGGTTTTAAACCGGTTGATAAATTATATCTGTTTAATAGACGCTGAAAAGCGACGGAGTTTTACGGGAAAAATATAACCACAAAGTCTCTAAGTCTCTAAGATTTTGATTAATAATACTTTACAATTAGTGTTTTCTTTGAGTCTTGGAGTCTTGGTGGTTCAATTATTTTATTCAGGAAGATATATGATCTACGATTATAAATGCAAACAATGCAATGAAGTATTTGAAGTATGGGCGACCTTATCTGAAAAGAAAAAGGGGTTACAACCCGAATGCCCGAAATGTCAATCGAAAGAAACCAAGCAGATTATGGGTGCATTGAGTATAGGAGGCGAGAGTTCAAAAACCGGTAACGGCGGAGGTATGCCTCCGCCGATGTGCGGTCCCGGCGCCGGGTGTTGTTGACGTCGGTTTCGAGTTTACAGTTTTTAGTTTCGTGTTGTTAAATATTGTAGTGAAATAGAAAATGCTGCCAATAAACACGAAACAAAAAACACAAGACACTAAACTATCTAAAATTATGAAGAAAATCACAGTCAAAATCTTCGCGCCGCCGTTCATCACCGTCAATGATAAACTGGTTCACAGCGGCGGACAGATACAAATCTATCATAGAACGGGAAGGATATTCCGTATCTGCTGAAGTTCGCTTTAACATTAACAGCTATGCACCCAGAGAGATTATTGAAGCGGCTACGGCTCTACCGCTTTCGAGATACTCCGCGAAGCCGATGAGTCCAGCGCAACGCTCATTATGATGGGAAGCCAGGGACGCGGCTATGTACGCGAAGCATTAATATATGCAAATGTCATCGGCTGCGATCTGGGACCGAAAATTACACCGATCGGTTCACTCGCAACGCTTCTCTGGCTTCATGTTCTTGCATATAAAGGAGTGAAAATCACGTGGGGATACTATTTTAAGATCGGCATCGTATTAACTATTCCAACTTTATTTTTCACGTTGCTCGGATTATATCTATGAAGATATGCGTAACAGGATGATGGAAAACGATACGCTGAAAGAAATTTTCCGTTCGCAGGATGAATTGGTCGCACAGCTCAAAAAGGAACACAACAATGCTCGACATGAACCTAAAACTGGCTGCCGAGGAGTTCGTCCGGTATCTTAATTCATCGAAAGAGGTAAAGGACTTTCAGGCAGTGCAGAAGAAATTTAATAACGATCCGGAAGTGTCGGAACTCTGTCAGAAGTTCACACGGCTTGCGCAGGAGTTCCGGCAAAAGCAGGCGACGGGTTCCGTGACACAGGAAGAGATCAACACGATCAAGCAGCTTCAGCAGCAGATAAATACGCATCCGGTAACGCAGGAGTATGCACAGAAGCAGCAGGAACTGAAAATAGTTCTGCAGGAATATAATGTTTGTATTAGTGAGATAATTGGTCTGGATTTTTCGGCAACTGTTGCTCCACAAACCGGATGTTGTTAAATTACAATTAGTAAAGACTTTTACTCAGTAATATAAAGGAGTAATAATGCGCATTCTCATACTCTGTACCGGCAATTCCTGCCGCTCACAAATGGCGGAGGGATATATTAAACACTTCAAACCCGAATTCGAAGTTTATTCAGCGGGTACGGCTCCTGCCGAACAAGTACATCCGCTTGCCGTGAAAGTAATGAAAGAAGACGGCGTGGATATTTCCGGAGGAAAACCGAAACTTGTCGATGAATTTCTCTCACAACCGTTCGATTACGTTATTACCGTCTGTGATAATGCAAAAGAAACGTGCCCTGTATTTACCGGAAACGTAAAAAAACAACGGCACATCGGTTTCGAGGATCCTGCCGCAGCACAAGGAACCGAGGAAGAAGTGCTGCCGGTATTCAGGAAAGTTAGAGACCAGATAAAAAGTGAATTCAAAAAGTTTGTTGATAGATTACAGTAACACAGGTTTCACCTATTTGGGTTAATTATTGTTAACGCCATTACTTCCATAAATATTTGCTCTCCTTGTTTATTTTTTTCACCGACCTCATTTATGCGCCGGATCTAAAAAGCAAATTCCCAAGATTGAAAATTCCGAAATAAGTAATAATAATACTCTATTGTAGAATATCTCGGCAAGAAAGAGCGTTCATGTCCCCAGAAGAATAATTATAGTTGTGTAAGGGATAACGGTGTGTCGAATATTGCGAATCAGGTGATGCAGTATGCAGCACAAAAAACATTACTATGAATAGTAAATAATCGACAGTAATACCACTACCGGGTTATTTATTAAGAAAATAATGGTATGGTTTTTGATATTAAATGCTTCGTTACTCATCGTGCTCTATACATGGGAACAAAAAGTCTACTATTTAAATGCGTAGTCCGGTTAAACAACTGCGTATTTTAAGAAACGGTCAACGTGAGGAGTTAATATACTTCTCTCATGCAACGGAGATTCTCAACGATGAAACACACTCATAGTGAGGAATACCTGCCGGAGGATTTAGAAAGCTGTATTGCCGAGCTGAAAAATGATCGTTTGTACCAAAGCGCAGCAGAGCAGATTGAAAATTTGTTAAAGTTTGATTATGAGACAAAAATTGCCGCTTTGGAAGAGATTGACATTACAGACGTTTTCATCGACAACATACCATCCCGGATTGAAAGGGGAGAATTAATAGCAGATTTTACCCGTTTGAAGGTTCAGGAGTCATTTCTTTCCAATCGCTTTTCAGAATTCTGTAAAATAATAGTTAAAGAAAAAAACGAAAAAGTTGAATCATTGATTCCTGCCGTTCAATCGGGAGAGATAGATTTTTCTCTTCTCCAGAGTGCTTTGGTCAATCGTGGAGATTATTTATCGATTTTACAACGGGAGTTCGGCATAGAACCTCTTTTGCTGATTTCTCTCTTTGTGAATATCTACAGACCAATTTTTGAAGCAGCCGTAGAACTCAGCGGAAAGACATTCGATCTCTCACAGTGGAAAAAGAGTTGGTGTCCGTTTTGCGGGTCGTTTCCCTGTATGTCGCGTTTAGAGAAAGATACGGGGAAAAGGTACCTGTGGTGTATGAGATGCAACAGCGAGTGGCATTTTAAAAGATTGAAATGTCCGTTTTGCGGTGAAGAAGATACAAAAAATTTGGACTATTTTTACCTTGATGACGGTAGTCCCTACCGTGTTGATGTGTGTAGGAGTTGTAATGCATATTTGAAGACGGTTGATGAAAAAAAAGGCGCGTCGGGAAAAGTACTGTTTTTAGTGGAGGATATCAAGACTACTTATTTGGATCTACTGGCTGTAAAAGAAGGTTTTCACAAAAAAGTTAAAGGATATGAGCAATGAAAATCTCGAGAAAAGACTTTTTAAAGATTTCAGGAAGTTTCACATTAGGGATGATGCTCCTTGGAATTCCTGATCTCAAATTTGCAGAAGAAATTCTGGAAGCAAAAAAAGACTTTAAACTAAAGTACGCTAAAGAGACAACGACAATTTGTCCCTATTGTTCTGTCGGTTGTGGAATTCTTGTAGCAACTAAAGAAGGAAAAGTGATCAACACCGAAGGCGATCCCGACCATCCTATCAATGAAGGCGCTTTGTGTAGTAAAGGATCGGCTCTCTATCAGGTGGCAGTCAACGAACGAAGGCTTGATAAGATTCTTTATCGCGCAAAAGGATCGGATACATGGGAGGAAAAAGATTGGGATTGGGCAATTTCGGAGATTGCAAAAAGAGCAAAAGCGTCTCGTGATTCGTCTTTTATTTCCAATTATGAAGATGGAACAAAAGTCAACCGCACTGAAGGGATAGCCTGTCTGGGTGGTGCATCATTAAACAACGAGGAATGTTATCTTTTATCAAAGATGATGCGCTCTATGGGGATCACCTACTTAGAGCATCAGGCACGGTTATGTCACTCTTCTTCGGTCGCGAGTCTCGCCGCTTCATTTGGCAGAGGCGCTATGACCAACCACTATATTGATGTCGTAAATGCCGATGTCATTATGATAATGGGGAGCAATGTATCGGAAAACCATCCCATTACAACAAAGTGGATCAATAGAGCGAAAGATCGTGGCGCCGTGGTCATTTCCGTCGATCCCCGTTATAGTCGCAGTTCATCCATCGCCGATATTTATGCTCCGTTCCGGTCGGGAACGGATATCGCTTTCGTAAACGGAATGATACTTTATGCACTTCAAAACAACTTTGTCAACAAAGACTATGTACTTACTCACACCAACGCATCGTTTATAATCAAAGAGAGCTACGATTTTAAAGACGGACTTTTCAGCGGATTTGACCCCATAAATAAGAAATATGATTCTGCTAAATGGGGATATGAATTGGACGAGGCAGGGATTCCCAAAAAAGACGAAACCCTGCAAAATCCAAGGTGCGTATATCAACTAATGAAAAAACACTATTCTCGTTATGATTCAAAAAAAGTGTGTGCAATAACGGGTACACCCGAGGATGTCTACCTGAAAATCTGTGAAGTGTTTACTTCGACTTCCGCCCCCGACAAGGTAGCCACGTGGCTTTATGCGATGGGATCAACCCAACATAGTTACGGGACGCAAAATATACGGACGTATGGTATCCTTCAACTTCTCATGGGAAATATCGGGATGGCTGGTGGAGGAATCAATGCATTACGAGGTATATCAAATGTGCAGGGTTCAACCGATTATGCACTTCTTTTTCATCTCCTTCCCGGATACCTAAGAATTCCAGATGCAAAAGAACATCCCACATTAAAAGCGTACTTGGAAAAAACCACCCCCACAAATAACGATCCAAAAAGTGCAAATTGGTGGGGGAATACACCAAAATATGTTGTCAGTCAACTTAAAGCATGGTGGGGAGAAGAGGCGCAAAAAGAGAATGATTTTTGTTACGATTACCTCCCAAAGAATGAGGGGGACCGCTCCTTTATAAAAGTATTCCATGCAATGTATGAGGGAAAAATTAAGGGTCTCTTTCTCTTCGGTCAAAACCCGGTCGTCGGTGGCCCAAATACTACTAAAACTTTAGCTGCACTGGAAAAATTGGACTGGATGGTTTCAGTTGATCTGTGGCAGACTGAAACATCAACCTTCTGGAAAAGACCCGGAGTAAATCCTTCTCAGATAAAGACAGAAGTTTTCGTTCTCCCGGCTGTCTCTTCCGTAGAAAAAGAGGGATCAATCACCAATTCAGGCCGCTGGGCGCAATGGCGCTATAAGGCGACTGAACCCGTTGGTAAATCAAAGTCTGATCTTTGGATTATGGATAGGGTGTTTAAGAAAATCCGTGATCTTTATAAGAATGGAGGGGGAGCTTTCCCTGATCCGATTCTGACTCTAAACTGGAACTACGGAGAAAAAGAACCGGATGTTCACAAAGTGGCGAAAGAAGTAAACGGGTATTTCGTTGCAGACGCAGATTTAAAAGAAAGAGGCAAATTTCAACAAGGACAGCAGGTTCCCTCGTTTGCTTTCTTATTGGACGATGGATCTACGGCGTGCGGGAACTGGCTCTATTCGGGATCGTACACCGATCAGGGCAATATGATGGCACGACGAAATGATGAGGATGCCCCCAACAAGATTGGACTCTATCCCAACTGGGCGTGGTGTTGGCCTGTGAACAGGCGGATTATTTATAATCGTGCTTCCTGTGATGTAAATGGCAATCCCTATGATCCTCAAAGATGGGTGGTAAAGTGGATTGCCGAAGAAAAGAAATGGATTGGAGATGTCCCGGATGGAGCTTGGGCTAATATTGAAAAATACGCTTTCATAATGAGGCCTGAAGGGGTTGGCTGTTTATTTGCAACCGGTCTTGCCGATGGACCTTTCACCGAACATTATGAACCGCTCGAAAGCCCTGTAAACAACATTATGTCGTCACAACAGGTTAATCCAATAGCAAAAGTCACTCAGGATGAATTTATTGATAAATTAGGCAGTCCCGGGAAGTTCCCCATAGTTGCAACAACCTTTAGAGTTTCCGAACACTGGCAGGCAGGAGCAATGACACGCAATTTACCATGGTTAGTGGAGTTAATGCCTGATATGTTCGTTGAAATAAGCGAGGAACTTGCAAAGGAAAAAGGGGTTGCGAATGGAGACAGGGTAATAGTTAATTCTGCAAGAGGTTCCATAGAAGGATACGCCGTTGTTACAAAACGTTTTAAGCCGCTACTTATTACGGGTAAATTGGTTCATCAACTGGGACTTCCGTGGCACTATGGTTATGAGGGCCTCGCAACGGGTGATATAGGGAATACTTTAACCCCCAACGTAGGCGACGCTAACACTCATATTCCCGAGTATAAGACTTTCTTGTGTGATCTTAAGAAGGCGTAAAATATCTTTCGTTACAATATAGGAGAAATCCAAATGTCTACTCGACAAAAAGCGAGACTAGTCGACATTTCAAAATGCATGGGTTGCCGTGGTTGCCAGGTTGCCTGCAAACAATGGAATGAACTTCAAGCTGAAAAAACAAAGTTTTTCGCCGCTAAGGGCGGATACCAGAATCCGGCAGCTCTTTCAACTGATACATGGATTTTGGTAAAATTCTATGAAAAACAAACAGAAGATGGATTAACATGGCGTTTTCGTGCTCATACCTGTATGCACTGCACGGAAGCTGCCTGTATCGAGATCTGTCCAACCGAACCGAAGGCAATGAGCAGAGATCAGACTACCGGATTTGTCTATGTCAACGAAGAAAGGTGTATTGGTTGTGGTGTGTGTGCTGAAGCCTGTCCGTTTGGCGTCCCACATGTTGATGCAAATAGGGGAGTATCGACAAAATGCAGTGGTTGTATGGCACGGATTGAAAATGGAATGATACCTGCTTGTGCACAGGCATGTCCTGGAGAAGCTATAACCTTTGGAGATTTATCTGCATTGTTGGCAAAAGCAAATGAGAGAATTTCATATCTTAAGACAAAAGGTTATACACCCCATCTTTATGGAGAGAGTGAAAGCGGCGGACTTAGAACACTTTTCATTATGCCTGAGGGACTGTTATTTTACGGTCTTCCCGCAAAACCAAAATCGAAAGTCGATACGTCTCTCTTCCGTCATCGTCTGAAAGATCTTGGAAAAAAAGGCATCCCAATCAATGCGAAGATGGTGCGGGAAGTTTTAGCCCGTGATGGAATTAAAAAAGATACGGCATCAGAGTTAGCGTAAAAACCTAAATTCTCAAGAATCAAACTAAAATAACATATCGACATCACGGAAGGGTCAAAATGAAAAATTCTACTTTTTTAACGGCATATCTTGCGTTGTTGTTGATGTTTCTCCCTGTGACCGCGCAAATCAACCTTGTGAAAAACGATTCAATGAATCTAAATTTTTACGGTTTTTTCCAATTTGACGCCGCTTATCAAAGCTTCATGATGAATTCTTATAACGCTCCCCGATATCCACTTCCTCATACCGTTAATAATGACGAGTCAACAACCAACTTATCTGCAATGAACAGCCGTTTCGGTTTTAGATGGGATGGACCGGAAGTATATGATGATACGATCATCAAAGGCCACCTTGAGTGGGATCTCTTTGATCCTGCTACAAGAAATCAGATGAGATTCAGAGTACGCCTTGCATACCTTGAACTAAGGGGAAAAGATTATTCTATAATTGCCGGGCAGCACTGGGACATCTTCGCCGCCGGGCTTCCTTATACTCTCGTAACAAACGGATTTTACTGGGAAACAGGTAATGTAGGTTTTAGAAGGGCGCAGCTTCGCTACACAAGATTCTGGGAAAATGGAGAATTTGCGATATCCGCAAGCGATCCCACGACAGACGGCGCAATAAAAAGTGGCATTCCGCTCCTCAGTGCAAGGTATGCTTACAAGATTAGTAATAACGGTTATGTTGGAATTTCAACCGCTTATGGACGGGAAGACATTAAGATAGGAGAGTATCCGGACAGGATAGAAAACAGCGTTTCAATATGGGGTGTATCGCTTGATGCAAGAATACCTTTTACGAAAAGATTCAGTCTTTTGGGAGAGCTTACGACGGGTCAGAACCTTAAACCTTTCTTGAGCAGATCCGGATATTTCTATGATGCCGTTGATGAAAAACACAAAGGTATGGGCACAATTGCAGGGTGGTTAGAGTTCCTATATTCGGGAGAAAAAGTTGATTTCTATTTGGGCTATTCAAGAGAAAATTTGACTGAAGAAAACTACCTTACCGATGGGGCTTTGGAAGATGCTGCTGCTGCATTTATCGGTCTAATACGTAAACTCGGAAAGGGAGTGAACTACGGTGTTGAAGTGACTCACTTTACCGGAACATACAAAGAAGCCGAAAATTCTAAATCGACACAGGTCTTATTTTCGGTAAAGTACGCATTTTAGTTCGACTAACGATTTTTACTGTGGACGTCCAATATGTCTGCAGGAAATTCCCGATTATACAAATCTTTTAAAAGAATAATAGGTACGGACATGTCACAACTTCCAAAATATTTCGAAGAATTTAAGAAAGGGTATCCGGATATATATAATGCGTATGAAAAGCTCGGCGAATCGGTTCATACCGCGGGTCCCTTGGACGAAAAGACACGCGCACTCATTAAGATCGGATTATCCGCAGGTGCACAACTTGAGGGTGCACTTCATTCGCATGTTCGCAAAGCTCTTGAAGCAGGGGTAACAAAGGAAGAAATCTATCAAGCAATTTTACTCGCTGTACCGACGATAGGATTTCCCCCGACGATGGCAGCACTGAGTTGGGCGGATGATATTCTGCAAAAAAAATGATGCGGTATGCTGGCAGCGAACGATGTAACCGGGGTTGTACTCGCCGGTGGGAAAAGCAAAAGAATGGGAAAGGATAAGTCCTTCCTTTCATACCACGGTAAATATTTTATCGACCGAATAATTGACGCGTTGAAAAACACCGCTGTTCCCAGGATACTCATCAGCGTTAATGAAGTCGATAATTATGACTCACTGCCTTTACGGAAAATAAAAGATTCATTTGTGGATCACGGTCCCCTTGCCGGCATATATGAAGCTCTTTCGGTGAGTTCGACCGATCACATTATATGCGTTCCATGCGACATGCCGCTTGTCGATTCCGCGGTACTAAGATATATTCTTTCAATATCAACGCCGTATACAATAAACGTAACATCTGTGGATCAAAACATACATCCGCTCCTTGGCGTCTTTCCGAAAACAATTCTCCCGAAGCTTGAGAATTATTTAAAGTCGGATAGAAAAAAGGTGATTGATTTCTTAACAGATGCCGATTATAACCTTATCGATCTTTCAGCTTACCGTAACAGGATTATCAATATCAATACCGAAGATGAGTACAGGTCTTTAGTTAACGCGTGTGCCGATGAATAAGAATATACATGAAATATGGCTCAAAGCTGCGGTGATTGGAGGATTGTGGGGGGCATCGGAAATCGTATTAGGCAGCTTTCTTCATAACCTGCGAATCCCCGAGATAGCAGGTAATATTCTTGCCGCAATCGGCATTATACTCTTGATTTCCTCACATCACATTTGGCGGGAGCGAGGTATTATCTGGCGTGCCGGATTAATTTGCGCTGCACTCAAACTACTCTCGCCGAGTCCGGTCATCATCGGTCCGATAATGGCTATCACCATGCAGGCATTTTTGGTATATAGTAGTATTTCGATATTCGGCAGCAATATAGTCGGATACCTCGTCGGCGGAGGGTGTGCGATGATGTGGAATCTCGTACTGCGTATTCTTTACGCACTTGTCGTCTTCGGCCGCACACTTATTGAATTGTATGAGAGTATTGTGGAAACTTTTTTTGGCTATTTTCATCTGCCCGTTTCAGGATTTTGGATTCCGCTCATTGCTGCTTTTTTAGTCTTCTTTATTTTTGGTTGTGCGGCAAGCGTCGTTGGGGTATATATCGGGCGAAAATCGGTTCAATATAAAAATACAATCCGAATCGATTCGAACCGATCCGTTGAGCATTTCCCGATTGCTTTTGCATCAAAAAGCCATAGTAATTATTCGTCGGTTAAGATCCTTCTTCACCTTTTATCACTTGGCGTCGGATTGCATCTTGTTTTCAATTATCCGTTTACATTGGGAATAAGTGCATTATTTTTATATGCGGGAATTATATTCTTCACAGAGCGAAGTATTCTTTCACCGGTTATCTATAAGCCGGTCTTTTGGATAGGATTAATTATTTTAACGACACTCACGGGTATATTCCTTGGCAAGAGTAATAATTCCACTCTTGTCTCTGCGGAAGGATTTCAGATCGGTTTGGAGATGAGTATGCGGGCGTTGTTCATTGTTATCGGATTTAGTGCGCTGAGCAGAGAACTGGGAAATCCTCATCTGCTGCAGTCAGCTTCCCGCCTTGGACTATACCGGTTTACCAATATAATGCGGGTTGTGTTCAATGTAGTACCACATATGATTGCCGAACTCCCGAAGGGAACGCAATGGCGTAATCCGGTGCGCGTTTTGTCCGGTATGATAAACAAGCTCGATGATTGGTTGTCGGTAATACGTCAGCAGCAAAAACGTGTAAATAATATTTTTATTCTAAGCGGTAAACGTAACAGTGGTAAGAGCACGATACTGCAAGGTGTGATAAACGGACTGCAGGAAAAAGGATTCAGAATTGCGGGTATCCGCGCGCCGGCAATAATGCAACACGGTCGGAAAACTGGATTTTATATTCATGATATAAAAACTGACAAAAAAGCTTTGCTCTGTGAACGTCGTTCCGAATCAGTTCCTTCTACACCGCAATCATTTGAATTTCATGAGAACGGACTGAAGCTCGGGAGGCAAGCGCTTTCACCACAAGCAATAAACGATGCAGATCTTATCATTATCGATGAAGTCGGTCCGCTCGAGCTGAAAGGAGAGTGCTGGGCTGAAGCAATTGAGCAAATATTCAACACCTCGGAGAAACCACTGCTGTGGGTGATACGCAAGGGACTGGTCGATAAGGTGTGTATGCATTATGGAATAATGAATCGGCGCGATTTCGACGTTGAATATCACAACGCCGAGTCGATCGTCAGTGAAATTATAAAAAATATTTCACATACCTGACGAGTAATGTAATTAAATAATGTCATGTTGGATTTACGGATCCCGATGCGAGACAGGGACCGATGGGGTAGCATCGCCGCTATTTAAATGCCAGGAACTATGACTACGGTATCGGCAGAAACTCGGACATTGCGGCTGCGCATATAAAACCGATGAAGAAAAATCAATGAATATCTTTATGTATTTATCGGCATAATTGGAATTCCGCTGGTTGTCGCATTCATCACCGAAAGGTATGTCGATTCACATCCGGCAATGAGCGGGTTGCTTCATACAATTGCCTGGTTCCCCGTACCACTTTTGGCGTTGGTTATTTTTCTCATTGCTGCGTCTCAGGTCGCAACGGTACTCGAGGCCGGTCGTCTTCTCTGGCAACCGGTTGTGGTATTTATCATTTTTCTATTCTTCGCAATTATTCTTGCGTGGTTTTTATCAAAAATATTTAAACTGTCTATTAAACACTCGCGGGTTCTTGCATTCAGTTTCGGCAGCCGTAATTCATTCGTTGTCCTCCCGATTGCACTTGCGTGGCCCGCATCTTTTGAGCTGGCAAGCATCATCATTTTTTAGTTGAATTATTCGGGATGGTTGTATTTGTGTGGTTTGTGCCGAATAAATTGTTTCCTTGAGACGGGATTTTCCGGGAGCATTCGATATCGGCGACATATAATCAACAGGCTCAACAGCTAAAGATATCATATTATTTTGATGAACCTGAGCTGGCACAATGTTTGTTGATTATATGAGTAAATACTCATAATAGGAGAATTTTAATGAATACAACGGCTGAATTCCAGGCTGAAATTTTGAATGCGATAGCTCATCCGAACAGAATCCGGATCCTGGAAAAAATACGATTTGGTGTAAATTGTAACTGTGAAATCGCTCCTGAACTGGAATTGGAGCAGTCGAATCTGTCCCGTCATCTTAAAATTCTCGTCAAAAGCGGCATTTTGCGGGCATGGAAAGAGGGATTGCGTACAAATTACGAGATTACAAACGAGCGGATATACGATTTGCTTGACCTGGTATCGGATATTGCAAAAACGGATCTTGAAAAGAAGCTCCATACATTCGGTGTGAGTTAAATTTTTTTATATATAAATATGAGTGATTGCTCATATTCTCATAAATAAGAAAATACAAAGGAAAAGTTATTAAAAATGAAAAATAATGCATTTTTCTACTATATGGTAATGGGCGTTGGCTTGTTTGTTATTCTTGTCGCCGCCTATTTATTGAACAACCGCGAAAAGCCCGCAGTACAGAGCCCAGTTCAGAGTCACTCGGTTCCCCCGCAGGGTGTTCCGCATGTAACACGCGATGAGTTATATAACCTGCTTTCAGCGGGCAAGTATTCATTCATCGAATTTGGCGGCAGGACCTGCATCCCCTGTCAGAAAATGCAGCCGATTCTTGCTCAATTGGATGATATGATCGGTTCGACGGTGAATATTTATAATGTTTATCTTGAGGATGATCCATCACTTGCGCGGGATTTTCGAGTTAATTTAATACCGACTCAAATTATATTTGATAATGAAGGAAACGAAATAAGCCGTCGCGTTGGATACTGGGAGAAGTCGTCGCTTATTGACGAACTTCGGAAATTGGGAATAATGTAGATATGGAACTTGTGGAAAACATAGGAGAGTTCATCGCACTTAATCCGCTTCTTGCATTTACTGCGGTATTTTTCGGAGGCATTTTGTCGAGTGCAAATCCGTGTGTAATTGTCACCATACCTATGATTATCGGGTATGTAGGCGGTTATGCCGGCAATAATAAAAAGAAAGCATTTGTCTATGCTCTCGGCCACTGTGTTTTAATGCTGCTCGCCGGTACATTCATCGGTGTCGCACAATGTTTTATCAGATCGAAAGGAATTTCAGGTTTTTCTTACTGGACAAAAAAAGTGAGCGGCGCAGTTATAACTGCCGTTGGAGTATATGTATTATTTATGTAATGTTGTTTTTCAGTACTGTTATTCGGAAAATATTGAAAGGTCGATAATTATATGATCCTTGAGTTAATAAAAGCAGGATTGTTATCGCTTGAAGATTACATTCTTGCGCATACGCTGACATGTCTTGTTCCGGCATTTTTACTCGCCGGGGCAATGGTCACCTTTGTGAATAGAGAAGCCATTCTCGACCATCTTGGTGAGCGTGCAAACATCTGGAAGGCATTTCCGCTTGCTGCCGCCGCAAGTTTTCTTGTCGCCGCGTGCTCGTGTACGGTCATTCCGGTGGCGAGCGGACTGTATTTTGCAGGAGCGGGGATAGGAGTTGCTTTTATCATTTTATGGGTTGCACCTGCCGCAAATGTACTTGCACTGGTTTATACCGGAAGTATTTTAGGCGGCGAAATGGTGGCGGTTCGAATTATTGCAGCATTGCTTGTCGCGTTTATTGTCGGACTGGTCATGCGCTCGGTATTCGCAAAAGAACGAACCGAAATGCCTTCCACGCCCGGTGCCGATACAGCGGTTGCCGGTGGAACAAAGAAAATCATTGCGGGCAAGGACCTCGGTCTGATCGGATTCATACTCCTCAGTCTCTTGGCGCCGAACTATCTCGTACAGGAAGGTCCGTATCTGCACAAAATATATGTCTGGGCTGCCGGTACATTGTTGGTTATCGGATATGCCTGGAAGTTCATAGCGCGCGATCTGATCGAAACCTGGCTCCGTGAAACATGGTGGTTTGTAAAAGTGATTTTCCCGCTTTTGCTCGGCGGCGTTTTTCTCGTGGGAATAATAGGTGCAAGCATTCCCGAACAGTGGGTGCAGGACTGGCTGGGAGGGAACAGTCTGCTTGCATCATTTCTTGCAACGCTTATCGGAGCAGTCAGTTACTTTGCCACGATGACCGAGGCGCCGTTCGTCGATACCCTTATGGGTCTTGGTATGGGTGCAGGACCGGCGCTCACGTTGCTACTCGTCGGTCCCGGTATCAGTTTACCGAACTGGCTGGCAATCGCGAGAATATTCGGAATTAAAAAAGCATTAGTTTATGTCCCCACAATTATTGTTCTTGGAACATTGGTCGGATGGTTCTTCGGTAATTTTGTACTGTAACGCGAGACGATGCGGTGGCGTGTGCGATGGCGGTCTCGTGATGGTTAGAACTAAACCACATAATTCAACAAAAGCGACTCAGAGAGTCGCACTACAAAGAATGAAAAACTAAACATAATAAATGGAGAGAAAACAATGAAAATCCAGGTAGCAGGACCCGGTTGCGGTCGTTGTCAGCAAACAGAAAAAGTACTACTAAACGCAGCACAAGAACTTAATATCAATGCAGATATTTCTCATGTGTATGATATTCAGGATATGGTAAAATTAGGCGTACGCATTACACCGGCAGTTCTTATTGACGGAAAGATCGTAATGGCAGGACGAGTGCCGTCAATAAAAGAAGCCAAGAAAATACTGCAACCGGTGGAGTAAGAAAATAATGGAGTAATGGAATGATGGATGAATGGATTGTTAGACTCATCGTCTGTTAAAAGCCATCAATACCATTATTCCAAAATTCCATCATTCCAGTACAAACGGTTTATAAAACAGGGTTGTTATGATAGATCTTCTGATTGTAGTACTTATTTTCGGGATTTCTCGGGGTCGGTCCCGGGTTTCTCATGATGCCGACTCTGGTGATGCTCGGGTATTCCGCACGTATTGCCGCTGCGACCAATGCACTCATCGTTACATTGCCTTCGTTTTCGGCATTTGTCGCACATATACCGAAAGCGCAGTTCGACTGGACCCTTGTTATCATTACGTCAGTTGTTGCCGTTATCGGAGCACAAACAGGTGCGGCGTTTATGGCAAACAAAGTAAAATCAAAAACGCTTGCACAAATATTCGCACTGGTGCTTGTTGGATTAGCGGTATATAGAATTTATTTATTATTATAGGAATAATTTCCGATGTATCTAATACTTTCATTATTATTCGGATTACTAACGCTGCAGGAAATACCGGCAGAGGAAGAAAAATATGCAATTATGTATTTTTATACTCCCAATTGCCCTTCCTGTCAGGAGATAGGCCCCTTTATCGATTACCTGAAAGAGGAGTACAATGTTCCTATTTATTTATACAATATGCGTAATCCGGTCGGATACCGATATGGTGTGCAGCATAATGCCCGTTACGTGCCATTGTTGATCATTCAAATAGAACGGGGAGATGAAAAAGAGTTTAAGCGGTTTGAGGGTGTAGAGGAAATAAAAGAAGCGGAATCGCACATTGAAGAAATAAGTAAAATAATAGAACCTGACAAACAGGATTAAAATACTGTTCGGAATGTCGGTCCGCATATCGGAGCGAACAATCCTTTCGTGGAACCGGCGATTGTAAAACCGTCTACCTATAAACCGTGCCGCTGACCGAACATCATGAGGATCTATCAATCCCATATTCATTCGATAGATATGGCGACACGGTATACTACCCGGCGATAGCACTCCAATTTCAGAATATTGACACTGGATGAATAAAAGATTCATCCAAACTAATTTAAATCTCCCGGATATCAATCGTACCGTTCAATTCCATAAATATATCAAGCCGAATCTTTCTTTAAAATGAATTAGTTTTTATAGTCCGAATAAACTAATCCCTTTTTCATCCTTTTGGAATATAGACTTTCCCTTATAATTTAGTTAACTATTAGACAAAGAAACCGGTGGCGCTGTAGAGATGACGGGATTCGATATATTTGAACAGACCGCCGACATGTTGACCCGTAATCGAATCAATAGTCTATTCATATTACTAAAAAATGAGGTGTCGTATGAAATTAAAATTTAATGTTGTCATTGTAGTGGTAATCTGTCTTTCGTTCCTTCTTATGATGGGGTGTGGCGCCAGTAAAGCAGTGAAAGGCGGAGCAATTGGCGCAGGAACCGGAGGGGTTGTGGGCGGCCTTATCGGTGATCATTATGGAAACACTGCCGTCGGCGCTATCATCGGAGCGGCAGTCGGCGGAACCGCCGGGGCGCTCATCGGTCGTCATATGGATAAACAGGCCGCAGAGATGAGACAAGATATGAAAAATGCAAAAA
>PWYR01000068.1 GCA_003567775.1 Ignavibacteriales bacterium
GATTCGATTTGTTGACCGTATACTCCATGATTGAATTACGAGTTACGAATAATTTTTCGGATCAAAGATAAAACCCACATTTCTTTATTTCTTCCAAAACGGAATCGGGAACCATGTACCGTATCGATTTCCCCTCCCGTATTCTCCGTCGTATCCCGGTTGACGATATTTCGAGATACGGCAAATCGACTATCTTCGCTTTATCCAGTACATCCTTCCGAACCCGGGATGTTTCGAAGCCGGGTCGTTTCATAGCAATCACCGTACATCTGTCAAGTATCGAGCTATAATCTTTCCAGTAATGAAATGTCACAAGATTATCAACACCGACTATCAAATATAACGTAGCATTTTTATACAATTTATCAAGTGCATGTATCGTTTCAATGGTATATGATGTGCCGCCTCGCTTAATTTCGATATCCGAAACCTCGAACCTATCGTTATCCCCTATTGCAAGTTGCGTTAACCGCAGCCGTTGGGCTGCATCAAGCAGGTTATCGTTTTGTTTGTGCGGCGGTACAGCCGACGGAACAAACACTACCCTGTCAAGCTGTAATATCTCATAGAGCGATTCAGCGAGGATTAAATGTGCAATGTGCGGAGGATTGAACGATCCGCCGTAAATTCCGATTTTCATATCAAAGCCGTAATTACATGCTTGTTTGATGATAACGCTTTACTTTTATTTTTTCTATTCGTCGTTCGCTCTTACGCATAATTGTAAAGCTTATGTTGCCAAGTTGAATTTCTTCCTTCGGTTCGGGAATCCTGCCGGTCAACTTGTGAAGAAATCCGTTCACAGTTTCATAGTCAACATCCTCGGGCAACTGTGCGGAAAATGTTTTATTAAAATCTGAAATATTCATACTGCCGTCAATTATCCACGTACCGTCGGTATTCTTTGTATAGCTGAGCTTGACTTCATCATACTCATCGTGAATCTCCCCGACTATCTCCTCAATAATATCTTCGAGCGTAATGATACCTTCCGTACCTCCGAATTCGTCTATAACTATGGCAAGATGAATTTTCTGCTGCTGAAATTCACGCAAGAGCCGGCTTATTTTATTTGTTTCGGGTACGAAATTCGCCGGACGAATAATATCTTCAAGAACTATCGTTTCTTCATATTCGATCATACTGATAAGGTCTTTCGCAAACACAATTCCGACAATAGTATCGATAGTCTCATTGTAAACCGGTATTCTCGAAAATCCTTCTTCGGACACCACTTTAATGATCTCCTCACGTTCCGAATTTACTTCAAGCGCGACAACATCCGGCCGCGGGATCATAATTTCTTTCGCCGTTGTTTCGGTGAATTCGAGCACACGATTAATAATCTCATATTCAGCAGTGTCGATTATACCCGATCGTCTTCCCTCTTCGAGAAAATAAAGCAATTCGGATTTGGATATGCTCGACGGATGTCCGTTCACGGATTGGCGTGAGATAATTTTGCTCATACTGCCGGAAAGTGATATAACCGGATATATTACTGCCACCATCAACCGCTGCACAGGAGCAAGAAAGAGAGCTATCCGAACCGGGAATCGCTGTCCGATCAGCCGGGGTATTTGGTACACAAATACCTGTATGACGAAGATAAGCAGTACACCGGTAAGAAAGAGCGAAACTGGATAGCTCACCGATTGCCACCATTCGCTCGAAAACGTGCGTATGTATGGTTCAAACAAATGCGCAATGAATAATCCCGAATTTACAGCCGCAAGCAGGAGGAAGAACAGTGTAACTATTTTTGAGGTATATACAAAATCTTCAATTGATTTATATAACCGATATAATGATTGCGCACCTCTGCGTTTTTCACCGGCAAAGCGATGTACTTTTTGCCGGCCAAGACTAATGACCGCCGATTCCGCACAAACTACAACTGCAGCAATAAAAAGTAATGATACGGCAATAATAAATTCATTCATGGGTATATATTACTTCCTCCAATACCAAACCGACGGCAGGAGCGGTATGACCGGCGTCGCTCCTATTCCCCGACTTCAATGCAAACTGTATTTGCTCTACGGGAAAATAACCCCGTCCGATATCGATCATTGTCCCTACCAGTGATCTCACCATACCGTGTAAAAATCTGTTTGCGTGTATCCGGAATATCAATTTATTTCCCCGTTGTTTCCACGCCGCCAATGTAACGGTACACCGGTAGTGATTAACTTCCGATTCGCTTTTCGTAAACGCCCGAAAATCGTGTTCACCGACGATATAGGTACAGCATTCATTCATCAACTCGACATCGAGTGGATACCGAACATATAAAGCAATTCTTCTGTCGATTGCACAGGGCGCTAAACTAATAGTATACGAATATCGCCGTTCACGTGCACTGTATCGTGCATGGAACAAGGGGTCAGATTCACTCACTCGTAGTATTGCAATATCATTAGGAAGTATACCGTTGAGCGCTTCGAAAATTTTATTAGGTGAAAGATCGGTGTTCACAATTGCGTGAGCGACCTGTCCGCGTGCATGAACGCCTGAATCGGTGCGTCCGGAACCTACAACCGTTGCATCGCTGCCGGTAAATTGTTTAAATGCATCCTGTATGGTCCCCTGCACCGAACGACCTGCCGCAGCCGGCTGTATCTGCCAACCGACAAAGTCGGCGCCGTCATATTCAATAAGCAATTTTAATCGACGCGAAGAATCGTGTGCCGGGTCTTCCATGAGTGTGGTTTAAAAGGTATGTTGTATTCCCGCTACAAATCCGTTGTGAAGCGGCAGAATACCGATAGACCAATTGGATTGCTCTGCCGGGTTGTTCAGTCTCTCATTATGCAGCCGGGCGGAATTTCCCGCAATTATTGCACTTATAATATGATTAGCAACAATTGCAGTGCCTGCAAATTTTATTGCATTCAACATCCGATCGCTGCGAACACGCAGATCGCGAAACTCCCTGCGTAAATCATCCGATTCCCAATGCCAGTCGTATGATGATTCGGTGTATAAAGCCCCGATATCGCGATCACGCATTTTCTTTTCGTTGTATTCACTGCGTGAATTGAAGTTACCTACATTAACAAAAAACTTATCATCTTTTCCGGTCCAATCAATGCCGGCGTTCACTTCGGCAAAAGATTGTGCATCGTTCTTTAACCAGGCGCCGTACGAATAAAATCCATACAGCGACATCCAGAGTGTTATTTCACTGCCGAGTAAATACTTGCCGGTTGAAAAATTTCCTGCATACCACTCGCCTGCACCGGGAATCAGCAGTGAGTACAAAGCTGCAAGGCCGACATTTTTCTTTTCAGATTGCCGATCGTTGTTCAGCATAACACCTGTATGTGCATAACGGTCGTTAAAAAATGTTTTTTCGGAAATATACGGAACGGCGTCCTGTGCGTGTAAACTTTGATTAGATGCAGCCGCAAAAAAAAGTATTGTAACGATGCTGATTATTTTAAAATTGATGTTCACCATGCTTATTCCTGCACAACCGGCAACCCGAACGGCGCTCGGTCATTCTTTGTGTTTGCGTTGTTCAAATTCCTTCTGAGAAGCTCTCCATATGCGACTTCGCCGTTCAGTGATGTAATTCGTACCATTTCTTCGGTGTTCTCGATTCCATTCCGGTGCGGGATTGCCACACGCAGATATTCCGGAGTTAGTCCTTTAATGTAACCATTTTTAACCGATTCTTCAAACAGCACCGGCGCCTCTTTTCCGATAAACATTTCCATAAAAGCACGCCGTTTCTTCACGCTGAGAATGCGCAACATATGAGTCCGTCGCGAGCGTTCTGCCGGATCGACCCGGTATTCGTAAAATGAAGCGGGTGTATTTTCTCGTTCCGAATAGGTAAAGACGTGGAGATAGCTCACCGGTAGATTAACCAGCACTCGATATGTCTCTTCAAAATGTTCTTCCGTTTCACCCGGAAAACCGACAATCACATCAACCCCTATACCCGCACGCGGTGAACGATCCCGAATCTTATGAATCAAATCACAATAATAATTGCTTATATATCTGCGGCGCATAAGACGCAGTATCTCATCGCTGCCGCTTTGCATCGGTAGATGAAAATGAGGAACTAATACGTCCGATGAAACCCAGAAATCGAACAATTCATCGGAAAGCAGATTCGGTTCTATCGAGCTAATGCGTAAACGTTTTAAACCGTCAACACCTGCTAATCTCTTAACAAGATTGAGCAATGTGACGCCGTCTTTTCTCCCATAATCTCCGACATTCACTCCGGTAAGTACGATTTCTTTAAAACCTTCGGCAACTAATTTTACCGCCTGCTTCACGGATTCATCAATCGATTGACTCCGGCTTTCTCCGCGGGCGAGAGGAATAGTGCAGAAGGAACAGGAATAATCGCATCCGTCCTGTACTTTAAGAAAGGCACGCGTTCGACCGCCGGCGTCGAATGAATAAGCAGGACCGAATCCCGTTGCCTCATCGATCGGCGATGTAAATACCCGCGGCGTTTGTTCTTTAATAAATTCAGTATGGGCGTGATCGAATATTGCAAATTTTTCCGAGGCGCCAAGGACCAGGTCAACCCCGTCGATGGATGCAATTTGTTCCGGCGCAAGTTGCGCGTAACAACCGACGACAATGATATATGCATCCGGAGAGTGGCGTCGTGCGCGACGTACGATCTGTCGGCATTCGCGATCCGCTTTTTCGGTTACAGAGCACGTGTTAATAACGCAAACATCCGCGCGCTCCGTAATCGAATCGGAAACAGTAAACCCTCTGTCGCGGAATTGCCGCATAAACGATGATGTTTCCGCGTAATTTAATTTACATCCGAGTGTATGGAAAACCGCTTTTTTCATAATTAATAAAAAAGAGTTGCCGCATGGTGATCAATCATCACAAACGAACAACTCTTTGTACATTATTTTATGTCGTTTTATTGATTCGACTCTTTTTTTTCTTCACTAACAGTTTCTTCATTATTCGTTCGGTCATCTTCATCCGATTCCTTCTTCTCTTCACCGGAAGTTTCATCGGCGGCGGTATCCGTCTGCGGTTCATCTTTCGGTTTTTCTTCGGCAGATTCCGGTGTTTCCGCTTCCGGTTGATCTTCGCCTCCGGTATCCTCTTCTTTCTCAGTTTGTTCGGATTTTGTTTTCTCCTCCTCCATCGGCTCTTCCGCTAAACGGGCTTCAAGATCAGCTTGGGCCTGATCAGTTTCATTATGAACTACCGACTCCTCCGAAAGCTCTCCCATTGTAATCGACTCCTCAAAAAGCTCCTTCGTAAATCTATCTACTTCTTCTTTTTCCTTGTTTTTGAGGTATTCAATGAGTGAAAGAACTATCTTTTTGCTTTCCTTATCGAATTCAATAATTTTAAGCGGCAGCTTCTTCCCGATTTCGAAAGATGTTTGTAAGTTTTTAATCGGCTCGTGTGAAAGTTGCGAAGCCGGTACAAACGCATCGACTCCAAGCGGCAACTCGACGATTAATCCTTTTTCGATGATGCGGGCAACAATGCCTTCGGTTTCTGTGCCGACTTTATATGCATCCTCGAACTGATCCCAGGGATTACCTTCTATTTGCTTATGACCGAGTGATATTCTTCGTTGTTCTACGTCGATATTGAGAATAACAACATCGATCGTGTCGCCTTTTTTGACGACTTCGCCGGGATGGCGGATCTTTTTAGTCCATGAGAGATCCGATATGTGGATCAAACCGTCAACGCCTTCTTCAAGCTCTACAAACACGCCGAAGTTGGTTAAATTGCGAACGGTACCGGTATGTTTGGATCCGACCGGGTATTTCCCCAGGAGATCTTGCCAGGGATCCGGTTCGAGCTGTTTAATGCCGAGAGAAATCTTTTTCTCATTGACATCAAGGTTTAAAATAACCGCTTCTATCATTTGTCCCATCGAAACAACTTGCGACGGATGTTTGATATGCTGCGTCCAGCTCATTTCGGATATATGAATGAGTCCCTCGATACCTTTCTCTATTTCAATGAAAGCGCCGTAATCGGTTAACGAGACGACTTTTCCGGTGACCCGTGTTCCGACAGGATAGCGTTCCTCTATTTTTTCCCATGGATGTGATTGTAACTGTTTATAACCGAGTGAGATGCGTTTTTTCTCTTCATCGAAATCAAGAACAACAACATTAATGGTCTCATCAAGTTTGACTATTTCCGACGGGTGATTAATTCTACCCCACGACAGATCCGTAATGTGAATAAGTCCGTCGACGCCGCCGAGGTCAACAAACACACAGAAATCGGTAATGGCTTTGACGTGTCCTTCGAGGATTTGTCCCTTTTCAAGTCCGTCAAGAATTGCTCTTCGCTGATCGGCGACTTCCTCTTCAATTAATACCTTATGCGAGACGACAACATTTTCGAACGGATGGTTTACTTTCACCAATTTGAAATCCAATGTTTTACCGATATACTGATCGAAATCGCGAACCGGGCGAATATCGATCTGCGATCCGGGAAGGAAAGCGTCAATTCCCATCAGATCGACCACAATACCGCCTTTGATACGGCGAACACATTTACCTTGTATAACTTCACCTTTATCGTATGCATCGAGAACTCGTTCCCATGCACGGATATAGTCGGCGCGTTTTCGGGAAAGCACAAGCTGACCATCCGGATCTTCTACATGTTCAAGAACAACTTCAACCTCGTCACCGATGCTGAGTTCTTCCACATTACTAAATTCTGCTCTGGGAATAAACCCTTCGGATTTAAAACCGATATCAATTGCAACGATGTCTTCCCGAATGTTTATGATTTTCCCTTTGATGATTTCACCTTCGGAAATCCGGTTCAGGGTACTGTCATACATCTCTTCGAGTTGTTTGTATTCCTCCTCTGTGTATTCTGTTTCATTCACATTATTTAAGTTGTTAGTCTTTGGATCTTCGACCATTAAAAATCCTCCTGCTGCGGATATCCCGCCTTTGCGGAATATTTTGTTTTAATTAAGGGTTATTGATTTAGTGGATTATTCAGAAACTGTTTCTTCCTCTATGTATTTTTTCACTTTTTCCATAAGCCATTGCGGCGTCGATGTTGCGCCCGTTACCCCGACGGTCTCAGCGTCGTCAAACCAGGCAAACTCGATTTCGTTTTCATTTTCAATAAAGTGAGTCCGCGCATTTGTATCTTTACAAATAGTAAACAACACTTTTCCGTTTGAGCTTTTCCGTCCTGCAACGAACACAACAACATCATTTACGGATGCAAATTGCTTCAGCTTTTTATCACGTCCGGATACCTGGCCGCAGATAGTATCTTTCGCGTGAAAATCAACCGCTTCATCCTCCATGGTCGCAACAATCAATTCATCTATTTTTTGCTGTAATACCTCTTTTAGTTGATGAAACGTAGGTTTATCCATGGTCGTTTGCGAAAAAAGAACTGTCTTGCGATTCAGATCTATCGTATCGATCTCGTCCATAGTGCGTATGACAATGGCTTCACCGTTTGTCTGTCCGACCAGCCCCATTACTTCAGCGTGTTCTTTTTTGCCGAAGATAACTACCTGATAACCGTCATCGTAAAATTTTCTAATGCGCTCCTGTACTTTGGTAACCACCGGACAGGTTGCATCGATTATTTCTATATTATTTTCACGGGCTATCTTATATGTCGATGCCGGTTCACCATGAGCACGTATCAGTACTTTGGCATTCTTTAAATCTTTCAATTCATCGACGGATATCGACTGAAGCCCTTTTACTCCCAAACGATCTATTTCCTTCGGGTTATGAATAATGTCGCCAAGCGAATATAAACCCCCGTTATTATTCAACTCGTTCTCTGCAATGTCGATCGTTCTAATCACACCCCAGCAAAATCCCGAACTGCTATCTACCGTCACTTTTAACATAATCACTCTTTCACTGATGATTTTACGTTCTGTCTTTTAGCTACAATCGAAAGAACTTTTTCAACTTGTTCATCAATCGATATATTGGAAGTATCGATCGTAATTGCGTCATGTGCTTTCTTCAAAGGGCTAATAGCACGCGTCGAATCAAAATAATCGCGCGATTTTATATCACTCAATATGGTTTCAAAATCAACGCGTTCTCCTTTATCTAACAACTCACGGCATCGGCGTCTTGCTCTTTCTTCAACATCGGCGATGAAAAACAATTTGATATCCGCGTCTGGAAAAACAACCGTCCCGATATCGCGCCCCTCGAGAACAACACTTCCATTTTTTCCCATCGCACGCTGTTCCTCTACCATCTTTGCCCGAACACCTTCATAGGAACTAATCGTACTGACGATCGAAGTTACATCACTTCTTCTGATCAAGTCGGTAACATGTTCATCATTCAACAACACTTCGATTCCGTTGTTCTGCCGCAAACGTAGTTTCAATCTTTCGACCAGCTTTTCAACGGCATCCTTATCGTCCGGGTTGATATTATTTTGAAGCACCGCTAAAGCAACAGCCCGGTACATCGCTCCAGTATCGATATGTAAGTATTGTAATCGCCGTGCAACCAGCCGCGCCGTTGTGCTCTTCCCGGAGCCTGCGGTACCGTCAATCGCTATTATCAAGTTTTTCAATTTGCAACTACATTTTTAAACAGATTTAAAATATACGGTTTTTTTATTATATTTACAATAATGAACCGAATTCGAAAACTTTCACACTCTGAGATCTCGGAGAACCGGTTGTCCCCGGATGCCATTGTAAAGGCGTCCCGGACGCCGATTTATGGATTTCTGGACAATATACGCAGCATGTATAATGTCGGCTCCATTTTCCGGACATCAGACGGCGCTTTTCTGCGAAAACTGTATCTAACGGGCTATACCGCCACCCCTGAGAATAATGAGGTCCGTAAAACCGCTCTCGGCGCCGTTGAAACCATTCCATGGGAATATGTAAAAGACCCCATACAAGTAATACAACAACTGAAAGAAGCAAATGTTTCCATTATTACACTTGAACACACATCAAAGAGTATACCGTATTACGAACTAACCGCAGATATCTTTCCGGCTTGCATAGTAGTCGGAAATGAAATAACCGGTATCTCCGGCAGTATTCTTGAATTCACGGATTATGCGATTGAGATTCCGATGTTCGGCGCCAAACAATCGCTCAACGTCGCGGTTGCGTATGGAATAGTTTTATTCGATCTTGTGCGACTCTACTATCAAAAATAGACCGGCTACCCGGTCATCGTATAATATTCTTCTGTTTCACCGGTATGTATTTGCAGAATACCTGCCCGGACAAGATTAACAAATATTCTTGACGCCCTGCGTTCGGATATATTGACCAATTGCATAAACGCTTTTAAGGTAATGCGCTCATGCTCTTCGAGATAATCAAACAAACGCCGTTCGTTATTACCAATAGTAATCGTCATCGGAGCTGCGCTCGGGTTTTGTTCGTGCATAATGTTGACCATCTCATTACTTGCAATAATGGAACGATCTTTAACGCGAATATAAACACGGTCATTCGGTTGCCCGTCGCCGTTTTCTTTCTCTACATAATAATGCGGTTTATCTTTACTTTCCTCAATGATAGCAGCAACTATATCCTTGCCCCGATACGGTATCACTTCTATCGACGGGACCACGGACGGATCTGCATAAATCACACCGGCTGTTCGTATAAGCTCTATCTCCGTTTTTTCGCTCTCAACTCCGACGATAGTACCGTCGTCATCGACGCCGAAAAGAATAACACCGCCGCCGCTATTTGCAAACGATATCATTGTACGTGCAATTTTTTTTGGAGATGAAATCTTCCGTTTAAATTCCGTTCGCGCCCCTTCACCCTGATCGATCATCAAGTCAATATCCCTGTAATTCACTTTATAACCCTCCCGTATTTATCTTTTTCCTTCGGTATTGAGATAGGATTGCAGAATTATTGCGGCTGCCATTTCGTCTATCTTTCCTTTATCCCGTCGCTGTTTCTGTTTTGTGTTCATTGCGATCATTGTAGCGATTGCGTCTTTGGACGTGAATCGCTCATCCTGAAACACTACCGGTACGTTCACTTTCTTACTTAACTCTGCAGAGAAGCGTCGAACCTCCTCTGTTTTTTGAGAATCACCTCCTTTTAGCGAAATAGGAAGGCCTATAACTATTACTGCCACTTCTTTTAGATCGACTATAGCGGCGATTTCATCATAGATAGAATTGTTAAATTGGATTGTCTTATAACCTGTTGCAATCGTTTGACTCGGATCACTGAGAGCCAACCCGACGCGTCTACTGCCGAAGTCGATGCCAAGTATTCGTTTCGCCCGGTGTTCATTCACAATACCTGATCGCGCCTCTCCTTTTCGCCATCCCCGGCAGTTTCCGATTCTATTTTTGTCTCACTGTTTTTCGTGATCAGAGCATCCAGGTCAACAGGTTGTTGTAGAAAAATTTTGAGAAGCTTACTTGGTTTAAAATGAGTCTTGCGACGCGGCGGAACGTATATTGTTTCTCCGGTTCGCGGGTTACGGGCTTTCGGCTTCGATTTTGTAAGCTTCACCTCGAAGACGCCGAAATCACGGACTTCAATCCGTAATTCAGGATCTGCCTGCATCATAATTTCGCGCAATGCAGTAAAAACTGCCTCCGTCCATTGCTCCGCGACGTAGACTTTTTCATCTCGTAGCTCTGCAACCCGTTTTGCAACGTCTTTTTTTGTGTATGTAGTTGTTTTTAGATTCGGATTTCGCATCTGTCGAAGCTCCTGAACAATGGCCGATTATTCTTCAAATCGCTTAACGGATTTGACATTACGCACCTTCTTTATCTTCTCAATCAACGCATTGAGATGATCGAGATCTTGAACCTCCAGAATTACCACCCCATCGAAGATCCCTTCATTTGAGTCGATATTAACATTGCGTATATTTGTTTGTTTTAAATTAAAAATTGACTGTGTTATCTCTGTGATCAATCCCGGACGATCTTCGCCGTTAATTTTTAAACCGACTACGAAAGACTGTCCGTTTGTCACAGGCCATTCGACGTCGATAATTCGATCCTCGTTTCGTAAATATAATTGTGAAACATTTTTACAATCTTTTCGATGTATTTTAATGCCGCTGCCGGTTGTAACATAACCGATGATATCATCGCCGGGTATAGGATTACAGCATTTCGCATACGTATGCATATAGCTGTCTTCTTTTCCGTATATCATTATCCCGTCGAGTGTATCACGCGCCGACCGTACAAACCGGTTAAAGAGGTTCTCGGGAATTTCTTCTTTGTTCTCTGTTTCAGTATTCCTGGCATGTTTTATCCGGTCATAAATCCACTCTGCATGTTCATCGACCAGGTCCGGGTTTTTTACCAGATCAAGATAAAATTGCTGCAAATTATTATACTTAAGCGCCTGCACCTGCTTGAGTAAATCATCTTCGTTTATATGCAGCTTAATTTTCTTAAGCTTCTTTTCCCAAATATCCTTCCCGCGCCCTATCTCTTTACGCTCTTCCTCTTTTCTCCAACGGCGGATATGAGATTTCGCTTTATGAGTAACAACAAATTGTTCCCAGTCGGTATTTGGCGTCTGGTTCTTTGAGGTAATTATTTCTATTTGATCGCCGCTTTGGAGTACGGTGCTGAGGGGTACGATTCTGCCGTTTACCTTAGCGCCGATGCAATGAAGTCCAACCTTTGTGTGGATATCGAATGCAAAATCGACGGGGGTTGAACCTTTCGGGAGTATACGTAAATCGCCTTTCGGTGTAAAAACATATATTTCGTTCTGATAGAGATTCAGCTTAAAACTTTCCAGCAATTGCTGGGCGGGTGCATCCGCTTCGGTCGAATTCTCAAAAATTTCACGCACCCAGTTTACCCATTGTTCCATTTCCGAATCAACTACGGAAATGCGATCTTTGTACATCCAGTGTGCTGCAACACCTTTTTCCGAAATCTCATGCATACTACACGTTCGTATCTGAACCTCCACCATCCTTCCTTCGGGTCCAACGACGGTCGTATGGATGGATTGGTATCCATTTTTTTTCGGAACGGAAATATAATTCTTAAAGCGCTCGGGAATGGGAATATATATTTCCGAGACTATACCGTACACCTGAAAACAATCGTTATTATTTTCCGTATCAACTATAATCCGAACTGCAAATAAATCATATAATTCATCAAGCGATTTCCCCCGCCGGCGCATTTTACTATAAATACTCCAGAGATGTTTTGCACGTCCGTTGATTTCAAACTTGAACCCATTTTCTTGCAGTCGTTTTTCAATAGGAGCGGTAAACTTATTGATGTAATTCTCACGTTCACGCCGTTTCTCTTTTAGCTGAGTTGCAATTTGTTCATACGCTTCGGGATATAAATATTTGAATGAAAGGTCTTCAAGTTCCCACTTTATTTTTGCAAGGCCAAATCGGTGTGCAAAAGGCGCATAAATGTCGAGCGTTTCTTTTGCTATTCTTTTTTGCCGTTCGGGCGAGAGATGATCCAGCGTTCGCATGTTGTGCAATCGATCGGCAAATTTCAGAAGGATGACCCGAATATCGTTGACCATTGAAAGCAGCAACTTGCGGTAATTCTCGGCTTGTGTTATTTCATGGCTTTTAAAAATGTCGCTGATTTTTGTAGCGCCGTCAACTATATCGGTTATGGTATCGCCAAACTCCTCTCGCACATGTTTGAGGTCATATTCAGTATCCTCCACAACATCGTGAAGCAATGCGCTTGCAACGCTGATATCGTCGAGCGGAATATCGCGCGCAAGGATCATTGCTACTTCTATGGCGTGATAAAAGTACGGCTCTCCCGATTCGCGCAGGTCTTTGATGTGTGCATCAAGTCCGAATAGAAATGCCCTCTTGATGAGATCTTCATCACAAGACGGAAGATTCTTTCGGCACAATGCGAGGAGATTCTTAAACCGGTTTTCAAACCCATCGGGTTTGTTAACCACACCGGCCCACTGCAAGGCAGTATTTAGCGTTTTACCGACCATAGGTGATCATTATATCAAACAGTCTATTGATTTTAAAAGTTCGAATATTGAAGCCGTAAATCGTTAATAATTCTGTACCTATGATGTAATATACAGGATACTTGATAAATGTCAAGTGCCGTTATGAAATTGTCAATAGACCTATTTCGATAATTTCAATTGGACTATATTTTAATCTGTGCCGAACACCCGATCACCGGCATCGCCGAGTCCGGGTAGTATAAATCCGCTTGAGTTTAACTCGCGGTCAAGCGCCGCTGCGAAAATCGGAACATCCTGATGCTCCGAATGTACTTTTCTCACTCCCTCGGGAGCAGCGACAAGATTAACAAGACGAATTCTACTGCCACCCTTTTCTTTAATAAATGAGATAGCAGCGGAAGCGCTTCCTCCCGTTGCAAGCATCGGGTCGAGTAAAAACACAAGACTACTTTTGAGCGCACCCGGGAATTTTGAGTAATAATCAACCGGTGCAAGCGTTTCTTCATTTCTATATAATCCGACATGACCGACTTTCGCATCGGGAAGCAAATCCAGAAACCCGTCAGCCATACCGAGACCTGCACGAAGAATTGGAACAAGTATAATCTCTTCGGACAATGTATACCCCCGGGTTATTTCGAGCGGGGTTTCTATCTCGCTTTCATTCAATTCGAGATTCGATGAGACTTCATATGCTACCATTTTTGTCAGCCGGAATAAAACAGTACGAAAAACAACATTCGACGTTTTCTTCTTTCTCAAAATCGAAAGATCCCGTTTGATCAACGGATGATCTATCAAATAAAGGTTCGGGTATTGCGGTAATGTGATCATACATTCCTTATAGTTTTTTTAACGTTTGGTTTGCCGCTACCAATACAGGATCCCACAACGGACTAAACGGTGGAGCATACATCATATCCAGATTCGAAACATCTTTTACCGTTGCTCCCATTTGTATCATAGCGGCAAGTACATTGCCCCGGTGAACGGCGCCGTCCTTACCAATCAGTGTTGCACCAATCAGTCTGCCTGAATTTTTATCCGCAACATACGTAACCGTCACGCGCGCTGCCTCCGGCATGCCGATTATTCGCGATGGAGCTTCAATTGTTTCCGCAACAATCTTAAATCCCGCCTCTTCGGCTTCCGATATTGTCAAGCCAACACGTGAAACTTCATAATTGAATACACGAAGTGCAATATTTCGAATAGCCCCTTTAAATACCGCACTGCCGCCGGCGGCATTTTCACCGGCAGTCCATGCCATTTTACTTGCAACCGTAGCAAGCGGAATATAAGAAGGTCGCCTGGTAATGAGATTTCTCACCTCACAGCAATCACCTGCGGCGAAAATATCGTCGTCGTTTGTATGCTGTTTCTCATCGGTTTTTATTCCTCCAAGGTGACCTGTCTCGATTCCTGCATCCCTGGCAACGGCAACATTCGGAGTAACGCCTATAGCAACGATGACAAGAGCTGTATCAAAGACTCCATTATCAGTTACGACCGTTTTTACATTATCATTTGTATCCGTACCGAAACTTTTAACGTTACTGTCAGGAACGAAATGAACACCGTTCTCTTGTAATACCGATAAAAGAAGTTTGCCGCTGTTTTCATCTATTTTCGATAGCGGATAACTGCGCCGGTGAATCAACGTAACATCAATATTGAGATGCTTCAATGCTTCCGCCATCTCCATACCGATATAACCGCCGCCGATAATAACAGCATTGCTCGGTTTATGCTGTTTAATATAATCGTGTAATTCATACGCGCGCGAAAGCTCTTTTATGGTAAAAACATTACCCATTGAGCGTTCCATAAAAGGGAGTGACCGCGGAATCGACCCGGTCGTAATAATTAGTTTATCATATTCTTCTTTTCGGTGAATGCCGTTTTTATGATCTTTAATGAGAAGCGATTTATTTTTTCGATCTATCGATTCAACTTCGGTCTCCGTCCGGACGGTAACATTTTTCTCCTTCTGTAACCGATCCGGGGAATACACGACCAGATTATTTTTGTCTTTGTATTCTCCGGTTAAGTAATATGGAATTTCACAGATACCGTAGGATATGTATTTCGTTCGTTCAATTAAAATAACATCGGCATTCTTATTGATGCGTTTGGCTTTACTTGCAGCGCTCGGTCCTGCTGCAAGACCGCCAATAACAAGTATTCGTGGTTTACGATTCATGCGCTTCTCATTTTTTCTTGAATACAAGTGTTATCGGAACACCCTCGAATCCGAACGCGGTTCGTATTTTTTTTTCGAGATACCGTTGATATGAATCGGGTATCAATTTCGGATAGTTTGAAAACAATGCAATAATGGGAGGATTTTGCCTGATTTGTGTCGCGTACTTTATAGTAATATCTCTTCCACGAGTAGCGGGAGGACGATTATCCCGGACCGCTTCATCCACTACGGTATTCAAGGCAGATGTTTTAACTTTCTTGCCGCGTTCATTAAACACACGTCTGGATAATTCGATAACTTTAATTATGCGTTGCTTTTCGAGCGCCGATATAAACAATACCGGAATAAAGGAATTCATGCCGAGCGCCTTACGGATTGCCAGTTCATATTGACGGGCAGTGTTGGTATCTTTTTCGACCAGGTCCCACTTATTTACCGCAAGTATAACACCCTTTTTTCTCTTGATTATCTCCCCGACAATGAACAGATCCTGATGAGATATTCCCTGTACTGCATCGATGAGTAAGATTGCAACATGACAACGGTCGATACTGCTCAACGTTCTTACGGTGCTGTAAAACTCGATTGCTTCCTTAACTTTACTCCGCTTTCGCAAACCCGCCGTATCGATTAGTACAAGTTCTTCACCGTGATAACGCACTATGCTATCGATTGCATCTCGTGTGGTACCGGGGACATCAGTCACTATCGTCCGGTCTGCGCCAAGCAGCGCATTCACCAACGATGATTTTCCGACGTTCGGTCTGCCGACAATCGCGATTCTGAGCTTGTCTGTCTCTTCCCGTATCATACCGTTCTCAGGTAAATGACCGACAACTATATCAAGTAAATCTCCTATATTCCGTCCCATAAGTGCGGACACAGACACCGGATCGCCGAGTCCCAGCGCGTAAAATTGTGCAAGCTCGGATTCGTGAACATCGGCATCAATCTTGTTGACCAGCAACAGAATTTTTTTGTTCGATGTTCGTAAAATATCGGCAAGTCCTTGATCGAGCGGCGTTATTCCGGTTTGCGCATCTACCATAAAGAGAATTACCTGCGCCTGATGTATAGCGATTTGCGCCTGTTCGCGTATCGCTTTTTCAAATACATCTTCCGAGTCGGGAACATATCCGCCGGTATCTACTAATACAAAATTCTTTCCCGCCCACTCGGCATTCTCATATATTCGATCGCGCGTAACTCCGGGCTGATCGTCAATAACGACTTTTCTGTTTTGTATGATTCGATTGAAAAGAGTTGACTTGCCGACATTAGGTCTGCCAACTATGGCGACTAATCCGTTCATTTCTTATATAATCAAGTTTTACAAGTACTTACAATATATTACTTTTTGGGGTGAGTTTCCAGTTTCGGGGGTTTATGCAGATTACGATTTATGCAGATAGCGAGTATATCATAATTAATCCTCCCACGAAATAAGGACTCCCACGAAAATTGTTGAAGGTAGACAATGTGTACAGTCACACTCACTGATATTAGTTAATGGCATATTTCCGGGCCTATGAACTAATAACAATCAACAATTAACTAATTTTGTGGGAGTCCCATTTTTGCGGGAGAAAAAATTATTTATGTACCTTCAACACACCCAACAAGCCGTGCGAATATCCCTGACCGTTTTGAAAAGTAAGTTCAAGCGAGCGAAGCGCATATCCAAGCTGCGGTTCAATAACATTAGCCCGCGGATCACCAAATTGTATCCATTGAACACTTTCAATAATTCGATCGAGTGTTTTAATAATATTAAATACCTTTTTATCGACCGATGAATAACGCTTCAACAGATTCTTATCGGCATTGGGATTTATCCGTTCCATAAGGAAATGTACAATGTTATTCCACGCGACCTGTAGCTTTTCGAAATAACGGTTTTGTTTGTCAAATCCTTCAACCGGAGCGTAATTAATAATAAGATGCTCTAAATTTGTTCGCAAGTTATCTTCGTGCAGCATATTTGCAAAATTACGAATCGGTTGCGCCTGGGGATTATATTGACGGGTATCCATATGGCGCCCGACGAAAACCGAGCGGTCAAGAAATCCTAACGGTTCTATTTTGCCGCCGGATCGTTTCGACGCTCGTTTAATAACTGCATCAAGTTCTTCCCGCGACCAATAACGAATAGGAAAGCTCTCGACTTCTTCATGCAGCGCATCATCTTTTATCCATGACATCGTATAACTTTGATAGGATTCGTCCGGATTTAAACCCCAGTAACAAGGCCATTCATAGGAATATTTTCCAAGCCAGTCGCCGACAATTAGACTGCCGTCCCGGGCATGATGTGCTATTTCAACAAGTAAATTTTCAAGTTTTTCATCGTTCAAATGCGACAGCGATCCGTACGAACTATAGTACAGGTCAAAGGACGGATGATCCTTTACCGGACCGAGTCCTTCATTCAAATCGGCTTGTTTGAAGTGTATCTTTTCTTCATCCGCATACATCTCATTTGCCTGTTTAACCATATCATCCGAAATATCAAGCCCCAAATAGCTGCCGAACATATCGGGACCCAGCAAATCGTGATCGTGCGCATCTATACCGACCTCTTCTTTTTTAATTGTCGTCAGTAGCTCATATCCCTGCCCGCTCCCGCAGCCGAGGTCGACGACACGGAGTCGTTCGAGCCGCATCAAACAGGCGTGAATGGTATCAAGCAGATATGGTCTGAGCGCAAAACGTGTTATCTCATCTTCCCAGTATTTTCGAATATTGTCATATTTTCCACGGAGACCTCCGAGGTTCTTTTGGTAATAACCGCTGCTGACGAATTTTCTATAGACAGATTGTACCTTATCAGGCATATAATAAACTCCTTTTAATTAAATTGTTTTTCCCACGAAATTGGTACTTCCACAAAAATATATGTTAAAATTAGTTAATATTGGTTAAAAACGGTTGCGTTTGAAACGCGACTTCCATTTACCGTCTTTATCTAATTTATATAATGAATCCAAATATCTATCGATCTGATATTTTGCTTTGCACTCCTCGCAGCATCATTCATTTGACTCACACGTCTAAAATGAATATTCGGGAAATTAGTGGTTATCCTGAAAATTATTTTTCTTATTTGACAAATGTTCCGGTAAAACACTAATTTTTCATAAGGAGCCACCTGCATTACCCTAATATTAAGTATTTAATGACTTTTGAAATCTAATAAGAACAGCTGCTTTATATGAACTTGTCGCAGAGTCCTGCATCCAATATTAACATCTATTAACCCATATTAACCAAAAACATTTAAATCAATCCATTTTCCTCCAGAAACTCGCGGGCAACCGCAGACGGTCTCCTTCTGTTTCCGTCTACTTCGTAGTTCAGAGATTGCATCGTCTCATCATCGATTAAGCCCTGCAATTTATTCAATTCTTCGATTACTTCGGGCTTGTTTTCAAATACAATAGTATGTATAACCGGCGCTGCGTGATACGGGGGGAAGAAGTCCTTGTCGTCCTCAAGAATAATAAGATCGAGCGCCGGAATCCGACCGTCTGTCGCGAATCCGCATATAACATCTACTCTGCCCTCCGCCGCTGCCTGATACATAAGTCCGGGATCCATTTGACGCGGGCGATTTTTGAACTCAAGACCGTAATGCTCGCGTAAGCCGGGATACCCGTCGCTGCGGTTTAAAAATTCCGCATCAAAACCGGCGGTCATCTCATCGGCATACTGTACTAAATCTCTGACCGTTTTAATGCCCAATTGTGTCGCCTGATCCTGACGCATAGTAAGCGTGTATGCATTGTCAAAACCGAACGGCTTTAACCAGTGCAGGTTCCAGCGTTCCCGGTATTCCGCTGCAACGAATTCATATACCTCGTCCGGACCGAGCCGGGATTCCAGTTCTTCATCGAGAATAACAGCCAGTGCGGTGCCGGTATATTCAGCATAGATATCGAGAGCGCCGGTACGAAGCGAATTAAAGCAAACCATAGTGCCGGCAAGATTAAATCGCCGGTCAACCCGAACATCCGTATTTTCCTCGATAATGATTGCCATAATTTCACCGATAATTACCTGTTCGGTAAAATTTTTGGAACCAATCCGTATAGTGTCGGCATCATCACATCCGGCTATGAGAACTATAGCCATAAAAACTAAAACGAAATTTTTCATTCTTTATCACCCTTTCTTCCCGGAGACAGTAATCTTTCCGCTTTACCGAGCAGAAAATCCAGCGCCAATGCAAGCATCGCGGCAGGAATTGCGCCGGCGAGTATCAAATCGCTGTTAACCATTGCTATACCCTGAAAAATAAGATTCCCAAGGCCACCGGCGCCCATTATACCTGCAAGCGTTGCTATCCCCACCACAATAACCGTCGCCGTTCTGATACCCGCCATAATCACCGGTACTGCAAGCGGAAGCTGCACTTTCATTAACAATTGATGATCGGTCATCCCCATCCCGCGACCGGCTTCGATAACGGCTTTATCGACTCCATTGATTCCGGTAAACGTGTTGCGTAATATCGGCAATAATGAATACAGGTATAAAGCAACCAACGCCGCAGGTACCCCGATACCGAACAGCGGAATCATAAATCCAATCATTGCAAGACTGGGTATTGTTTGTATTACACTCGCAGCGCCAAGAACTTTTCCTGATATAAATATTTTTCGCGTTAAAATAACGCCGACCGGTATGCCGGTTAAAGCAGCCGCACCGATCGGAACAGCGGTCAGATATAAATGCTCTACGGTTCTATCAAGTATCTCGGGATATATTTGAATCAAGAATTCCATTATTGTTCAATAAGATTTAAAATTTCTCTCGTTACGGTTTCATGACTAATTATGCCGAGATAACGTTTTTTCGAATCGTACACGGGAACCTTTTGATCGTCGGATATTTTTAATGCATCCATAGCATCGATCAAGCCGTCATGCGGATGCAGCCATGGTGTATTTTTGTCGCGCTTAATCCTGGATTCGTCAAACGCTTCCACGAGCGGCTCTATTCGCGTCGTAAGCAGCTCAAGCTGAAAACGGTGCTGGGCAAAAAATGATGATACGGTTTCATTTTCCGGTTGTTTAATCACATCAGCCGGTCTGCCTGTTTGCAATATTTTGCCGTTATCCATCACCCCGATACGATCGCCGATTTTCACAGCTTCAAATATATCATGGGTTATAAATACAACCGTTTTGTCAAGCTCGTTCCACAAGGGGGAAAGTTCGCTTTGTAAAGTTTCCCTTGTTATCGGGTCCAGCGCCCCGAAGGGTTCATCCATCAAAATCACGTCGGGATCGGCTGCGAGCGCCCGTGCCACTCCAACCCGCTGTTGCTGTCCGCCGCTCAATTCACCCGGATAGCGGACGGCGAACTCCTCCGGCGATAGCCCAACCATTGTTAATAGTTCACTCGCCCTGGTATGAATTTTCGTTTTATCCCATCCGATCAGTTCGGGCACCACACCGACGTTGCGTTCAACGGTAAAGTGCGGAAACAACCCGACATTCTGTATAACATACCCGAGCGATCGCCGGAGCGAATAACTATCCATTGAAGTAATATCCCTGCCGTCAAGTTTAATCGTACCCGAGGTCAAATCCACAAGCCGGTTAATCAATTTCATGGTGGTCGTCTTGCCGCAGCCGCTTGTACCGACAAGGACAAATGTTTCACCTTCCTTTATCTCCAACGAAAGATCGTCCACCGCGGTTACATCACCGGGATATTTTTTTGTTACATGATCAAGTAGTATCATTACTAAATTTATTACTACGAATTTTATTTTCGTAGTTCTTATGTTTAAATGCGAACTTCCCGAATAAAAGAATCAAGTCCTTCAGACCGGAACAATTGTTCTGCTTTATTAGCCGGATTTGTTTTATTTTCGATTCGGTCGTATAACGGTTGTACATACTTTTCTTCTCCGAGGTTACGTTTAACAAGTCCGTCCCTCGCGATATCAAGCATTTCTTTACATTGGTCGATAATTTGTTTACCGTTTATTGAAGCTTCAAAACCATGATGAATTGCATTATTCCTCATGGCGCGCAACATATCCCAATCGAATTGCACCAAATATTCCTGTGCTTCGTCAAGGTTTTCAATGAGTCCCGTTGTTAACGCAGGGACAACTATCATTTCATCGTAGGGCTGCTGATCGTTCAAACGGTTTTCAATGGTAAAATAACGCGAGATGCGGGCATCATGCCAGAAAAATGTATTATGAAGGGAGATATCCCCTTTTTGCGGTGTGAGATCTATTTTCTCACCATCCGTATTTTCACCGATCCGGATCCCGTCGCCATTATTATAATATTCTTGAAACGTGTTATAATTTGGAAGCCCGATAACGTTGTCGCCGCGGCGTACAAAGACCGGTGAATAATTTCCAATGCACTCCGCATAATCATCGAGTGACGAGAATCTCCGTTCTGGAACACCCGCCCGGCCGCGCTGCCCGCCAAGCCACCAATCCCAGAATAATTCTCCAAGACATTGCGCCTGTTCTGCAACCGTATTCTGCCATATATTTGAATTTGCCGTCAATGCAATTTGAGCGCCTGCAAAACCGTTCAACACATTAACAGCTTTAATCGATTCCCCGGGATCGACATCGATGTGTACCTGATGGGCAGCACTTAACGCAAAAAGATGAACATCGGAGCCATCATCCGGAGGAACAATTCTGTTTGATCCGAAGAGTTTATCCCAGAAGAGATTCCGGCTTTTCTTTGACATTAAATGCTTGCCCGGTTTCTCAAACGGATGCATACCGAACGCCAGAAAATATGTCTTCGATTTATCTGAATATTCCTTTAATGTCGAACGCAAATCATCGTATATTCTTTGCAACTCGTGAAGATTACCCGTATGTGCAAGCGAAAATTCGATCAGGCAGTGACCGGTTTCGGAGCGTGCTACAGTATTGTTATATTCGCCCGGAGTTTCTGCACCGACTCTCTGTCCTGTAGCCGCATCGTTGATGACGTTCCACCCCTGCTCCCCGAGATAATTCCATAATGCATCGACGTCATCGCGGTCAACGGCTCGACCGTTTTCCTTGACAAAAGGAAACTTCAATTCAGATCCGATCCGGCGACCGTTAAACTTTTTTCGCTTCTCTATTGCTTTTGCGAATCCTTCACGGTAAAACTCTGTTATTTCTTTCATAGTCTTTATTATTTTGATATTATAATTTCTTACACTGCCCGTTTCCAAATATTACAAACTTATACGACGTCAATTCCTTTAATCCCATTGGACCGCGTGCGTGTAGTTTCTCCGTTGAGATTCCGATTTCGGCGCCGAGACCTAACTCTTCACCGTCGTTAAACATCGTAGAGGCATTGACAAGCACGACACTCGAATCGACCGATTGGACAAATTTTTCGGCGGAGGAAATGTTTTCGGTCACGATCGTATCGGTGTGACTGCTCCCGTACTTTTCTATGTGATTAATTGCATCGTCTACAGTATCGACTATTTTTACCGACAGGATCGTGTCGAGGTATTCCGTACTCCAATCTTCTTCGGTCGCTTCTTCGGCGTCTATAATTTCGCGTGATTCCGAGCAAGCCCGAAGTTTTAAATTTACTTTATCCGCTTCACTCTTCAGCGCCGGTAAAAACGACTTAGCCGCATTACGTTCGACAAGTACTGTTTCAAGTGCATTGCACACCTCGGGCATGAACATTTTACTGTCCATAACAATATCGAGCGCTTTCTTCATATCGGCAGATGCTTCAACATAACAATGACACACCCCCTTGAAATGTTTAATAACCGGTATTCGTGAATTTTCATCAACATAACGTATCAAACCTTCACCGCCGCGCGGAATTACAAGATCGATATAATCATCCTGCTTTAAAAGATCCTGAACTAACGTACGGTCGGAGGATGAAATAACCTGCACAATGTCGGCGGGAAGTTGAAATTCTTCCAATGCATTTTTAATAATGCTTCCCAAAGCTTTATTGGTCTCAAGCACTTCGGAGCCGCCTTTGAGAATAACGGCATTTCCGGATTTTATACAAAAAGCCGCCGCATTAACCGTAACATGCGGGCGCGCCTCGTAAATCATGAGAATGACGCCCAACGGAGTGCGCCTACGTCCGACTTTCAGCCCGTTGGGTCTGGCAACAAAATCGTCATACTGTCCGATAGGATCGGGCAGAGCCGCTATTTTCTGCAGTGAGCGAATCCTTCCTTCGATTTTGCCGTCGCCGAACCGGAGGCGTTCAACAAGCACCCGATCCAAGCCGCTTTCACGTGCACGTTTGAGATCTTCGTCGTTGGCGGATTTGATCGAATCGCGTTCTTTGTTTAAAAGCTCCGCTATCCGCAAAAGTACATTGTTCTTTATTTCGGTGGAAGCAACAGAAATACTGCGGGTTGCCTCTCTGGCATTCTTGCATATTTTCATAAAAAACGTAATATATGGCTAAAAAAGCATAATTATCATAGCTTTAAATTATTATTAATTATTACCCCATGGTCTGCAGGAAAAATTTTGTACCATGGTAAAATTTGAGGAGTAAATGAAGAATATTAATTATTCACAAGTTAGGGAATTTTGCAGGGAATATCAAGCTATTTTATTTGTATTATTTAAAAATTGCAATTTATGATTAGATTTATTAATTTATATTTTTATTGGGGCTGTGGCTTCCCGACATAAAAACGTCGGGACACGCAGCCCTACACACGGGGCGTGGCTCAGTCCGGTTAGAGCGCACGGTTCGGGACCGTGAGGTCGGCGGTTCAAATCCGCCCGCCCCGACTTGTGATATACATTTAAGCTACACTTAGATTAGTAAAGATCGAAAAATATTTAGAATATGCGCGGATTCACCGAAGGTAAATCCGCCCGCCCCGACTTCTGGTATTGTTACAATACTCGATATACCTTAAATAAAGAATAAACCAGATAAGATACCTGAACGAGGATGAAACCGGCGGCGGGACCTCTTGCCGTTTCTGTAATCATTAATATATCACCAGCCCGGAGATAACTGGAAACCGATGTGTGCTCCCCGTGCCGGTCGTTGGAACGGATGCACATAATAAATTTCCATGATCATTGCTCCCAAAAGATTTATTCTTGCACTCACACCGGTGCTGAATACAGGGATTTGTTTTTCCGATGTTTGTGCAAATTTAAACTCCGGGCTGCGATCGCTTGACCATGCTATTCCACCGTCCAGAAATACCGACAATTCCGTCGGGATAAACGGGAAATTTATCAAACCAAACCGGTCCACTCCAAATAGCGGGACCCGTGCTTCAAGATTAAGTACTGCTATCCTGCTGCCTGCCAATAAATGTCCAAGCTGATTAAACTCTTGCGCCGACAACGAATAAACATCATATCCCCTAATAAACGTTGGCTGACCGAGAAAAATCTCACGAATTCTGTCACTTTCCGAATCTTTACCATATCTTCCACGATGCATCACACGCATTGCGAAAGTAAGGGGCCGTACAGGCATTTCATACCGTCGATAATCGGCAAGTACATTGTAAAATTGGAGTGAACCGACGGTACCACCTACATGCATCCGGTACCTTTGTCCCCGTACCGGCGACGTAAATCCGAAAAATGAATTATCTCCAACGTATGCCGTGTATGCTTCAAAAAGACCCAGTCCGGGTGGTGAATCTACCGAAATGCGTTCAGGGCGTTCAGGAATTCCCATAATGTATCTGTATCGTTCTTCTTCGATGTCAAAATTTATATGTGAGTAACCGCCTCCAAATTCAACACGCCGCGTCATACTTAAAGGATGCCGCACCGCTCCCGATACTGTGTGGTAAATTTCACGGTAAATAATTCTACGGATGACATAATCCTCAGGGGTCCCCTCTATCGTTGAGAAACCGAACGGTATCGGTATCCTGCTTACTTGCGCTCCCCAGTTTGTTCTTCGCGCAAGATTGCTGTATGAAAGAACGCCGCCGATATCTTTCCATGTACCTTGCGCCTGCACCGACGTTAAAAGATTATGGTCTCCAAGCATATCACTCCAATATAGACTCGCGCCGCCGACTATTGCGGTGCCGAATGAAGATACTGCGACCCCGATACCGGTTGTTCCTATAAAATCCAATTCAAGCCGGGGTGAGTATTTTGTTGAAGGGAACTCACGATCCGCAATCAACCCGCCTTCGACATCGGCGAGATATCTGTTTACGAAAGTTTCATTCTGTGCTTCTGCAGGCGGTAAGTATCCGGCATAGGTTTCAAAGAGCGTTGTTATATCAACCGGTACGGCTTCGATATCATCTTCATCGAGTGCATACACCGTATATAAACCACTCTCAAAAACAGCAAACATCATACGACCTGTTTCTCTGGCAACCGTTAAAGCGGGCGACAGCGGTGTAATCCCGGTTATGCCCGTTAGAATATTCGTCACCTGTTCGATATCGCCGGTGGAAATGTCTATACGATAAATATTACTGAAACCGTCGGGGTTTGCTATATAATAAAGCTTCGATCCATCCGGACTGAATTGCGGGTTGGTATGCAGCGTATTCCGGAAGATGTTCATGACTTCAATGAATTCATCTTCAAGATGATAAAATGCTATTTGCTTTTTATCATAAATTAATTTATCGAAGTCTGTTTTTTCTGTCCTTTCAGTAACAAAAGCTATCTTGTTTCCGTCGGGCGACCAAACCGGATGAAGAGCAGTATACTTATCATGTGTTATTTTGTTGACTTGCGCCGTCTCGATATCGATGATATATAAATTACTTACTCCACCTTTCATACCTGCAAATGCGATCCGTGAACCGTCAGGCGACCAGGACATATTCGAAATCGTTCCCGCGCCGTCGACTTTCAGCCGTTTTTTTATCCTTCGCGATTTTACATCGAGCAATGCAATCCGGTTTTCACCTCCTTGAAAAACTATAAACGCAAGCTGATCACCTTCCGGCGACCATGCGCCCGAGGAGTTGATAAATCGCAGTGCATCAAAGTGGGGATCGGTAGCAGCGCTGACGAGTTTACGAATGACTTCGCCTGTGTGGGCATCGGCAAGAAACAGATCGATGCCGAACAACTCCCGTTCGGATAAGAACGCAACATACCTGCCGTCCGGACTTATTGCAGGTCCAATATTCATATCGCCCGCGTCGATATCGCGCGCAAGTATTCTCTCTCCTATATCAGCAGGATTGATACGATCTACCATTAATGGTTCAAATTCTTTTATAACGTGTTCCTTCCATAAGGTCGATAAGGAATCCGCACTGATACCGAGCACAGTTCTAATAGCCGGTTCAACGCCGCCGCGTCCTGCATTTCTGTATAATCTCGGAATGACTTCATCACCATAAGTACCGCCGACAAAAGCCCAGAACGCGTGACCGAAGCGATACGGAAAATACCGGGATGGATCGCGCGTCATTGCGCGTACCGTGGGAAATTTGTCTTCAGCAATCGCATCACGCAGCCACATTGCAGTATGCGGATGATCGTGACCGAGTGAGAGATATTCAGCCATTCCTTCAATGAACCACAAGGGGATTCCCTGCATATTAAATCTTCCGGTATCGCGCGCGGCGATATCGTATTGAAACACGTGCACAAGCTCGTGCCCGAGAACATGATCGGTGTCGGCATAATTACCCGCAACCGGCATAACGATGCGATTCTTCAATCCTTCGGTAACGCCGCCGACGCCTTCCCCTATCAAGCTTTGGATTACATTTGTTTGCTGGAAGTCGGCGTCATCGGCATAAAAGATGATCGGTTTTCGCTCATCAAACTCATGATCAAATAATTGAGATAACCGGTGATACCATCGTTCAGTCATTCGACCGATATCCAATATTACTTCTTCTTTTTCCGGATAATAGTATATATCAAAATTTTCGGTCTGTATATATTTAAAATCAAATCGATCATATTGAACTTTATTGCGACCGAAATATTGTGCATAATTATCTGCTGAAAAAAGGGTACTAAGAAATATGACCGCAAGTATTATACGTACAATTGATATTCGTTCTTCAGGATCCAATTCTCTCATAACGCTTCTCCAGTATCGTATCCAACATATCCATAGCATTATATATTTTAAATAACCAATCTTCAAAAAGCTACACAATTTTTATACCATATTTAATATCGGATTGTATGTCCATAATTATCAGGTATTTACTAATCATAGCTTATAGCATCTAATTGAGTAATCTATCCATAAAAATAGACACTTCATTATACTAAATACTACAAAAATTTTTGCAATATCATTCCCGAAATAAGTATTCAACCGAATAACTGAAATATTAGAGGGGCATTTCTTTAAGCTCCATACCCAAAGGTTCCGGTCCAATCTGTTGGAGTCCTTTCGCCTTTCCGATATAAAGCGCACTGTTTATTAATCCGATATGACTGAATCCTTGTGGAAAATTGCCGAGATGTAATCGATTGACTGCATCTAATTCTTCGGCAAATAAACCGAGCGGACTGATATATTGAAGTATACTTTGAAATAATTCTTCGGCTTCATCTACGCGTCCCGATAAAGCCAGAACATCGACCAACCAGAATGTACAAAGAAGAAATGTTCCCTCACCGCCGGGTAATCCATCTTCGCCGTTATATCGATAAATCAAGCCGTTGTGAGATAGATTGTTTTTAATGGCTTCAATAGTCCCCTGAACTTTTGGATCATCGGGAGGTAAAAATTCGAGAATCGGAATCAGCAATGCTGTCGCATCAAGATACGTGGAATCAAAATCTTGTACAAAGCTATTCATTTTTTTATTAAATCCGTATTTGAGTATGGCATCCCGGATATCATCACGAACTTTCTTCCATTTTTTGTTCGGAGCATCAAACCCACAATATTTTGCCATTCGTAAGCTACGATCGATTGCAACCCAGCACATCAATTTTGAGTGAGTAAAATGTTTCGGTTCGCTCCGGACTTCCCATATACCGTAATCCGGTGTATTCCATACATCGCATACATAATCGGCAATTTGATAAATTAATTTCCAGGCATCTTGCGGTATTCCCTTTTCATATCGATACGTTTCGAAAAATGCTTCTATCAATTCACCGTAGATATCAAGTTGTTTTTGTTTTGCCGCGGCATTACCGATACGGACAGGACGCGAATTCATATACCCGGAAAGGTGTCCGAGCATTTCCTCAGTCAAATCCAAATCACCGTGCAATCCGTACATTATTTGTATTTCCGAGGGGTGTTTCTTTTTCGCACATATCCGATGGAACCAATGAAAATATTCAAGCGCTTCATCTTTATGACCTAAATCGTAAAGCGCCTGGGCAGTAAACGAGGAATCCCGTATCCACGAGTACCGGTAATCCCAGTTGCGTACCCCGCCGATTTCTTCAGGCAATGAAGTTGTAGGCGCGGCGGCAATGGCGCCTGTTGCCGGATGTGTTAATAGTTTAAGCACCAATCCACTGCGTACAACATGATCATGCCACGGTCCTCTGAATACACAGTTTTCAACGTCGCACGTATGCGCCCATCGCTGCCAGTAATGAATTGTTCTTACAAGAAGATCTTCGCACTCTCCGGGAGAAAATGTTTGCATTTTGTCATAAGAAAGAACAAACCATATAACATCACCTTTGTGCAAATTCATAGTTGTCGCTACCTCACGGGTATTCGCTCGCAGTTGTTTCGTCGAATAAAGAAAAAGTTTCTGATTGCCTCCGCGGGCAAGAATGCCGCCATGAAAATTTTCCAACATCGGTACAACACGGGCATAATCGAATCGTGGGCTAAATTGTAACTTCATTTCAATCCGTCCCGCAGTACATTCAATCTTTCTGAACAAAGAGCGGGGTTTTCCGGTTAATTCGGTTAGTTCGTAAACCGGCGTCATAAAATCAGTAAGAGTCGCCTGACCGGATTCAGTAGTAAAATTTGTTTCGAGTACGTTAGTCCGTTCAATGTAAACTTGTTTGCCGGTAAAACGATCTACAGGTTGAATGCAAAACCGTCCACCTTTTTCATAGTCCAGAATAGAAGCAAACACACTGGGCGATGCAAGGTGAGGTGTGCACAACCAATCAATTGAACCATCATCACTCACGAGGGCGCAGGTTTCGAGATTTCCGATGAGTCCGTATTGTTCAATTTTTTTGTACAATGGATTTTCGGTGATTGTTGTGTATGATTATTTGATTTATTTACTATCGCTCACCAGTTTTGCATTTAAATCTATTTCTACTCCCGTCAGCGCTCTTGATACGGGGCAGTTCTTTTTTGCACCTTCCGCAAGTTCATTGAATTGACTTTCTTCAATATCCGGCACTTCAGCTTCCATATTAAGCAGAATCTTCGTAATCGAAAATCCTTCCCCTACTTTTTCGAGGTATACTTTTGCATTCGTACTGATTCGCTTTGGGGTGTGTCCTGCTTTCCCCAGTGCACCGGAGAATGCCATAGAGAAACAGCCGGCATGCGCCGCTCCTATTAATTCTTCCGGATTCGTACCGGCTCCGTCTTCAAAACGTGAAGCAAACGAATAGGCGCCCTCATACGCGCCAGAGGCAAATTTCATCGTACCTTTTCCACCCTTCAAATCACCCTCCCAAACAGCGTGTGCATTTCTTGTAGGCATAATTCTACTCCTTATTTTTTTGTTTAATAAATTACAGCTCTAACAACAGTGCTGCGGGGTCTTCAATTAATTCTTTTACCCGGACAAGAAATTGTACCGATTCCCGTCCATCAACAATTCTGTGATCATAACTCAACGCAACATACATCATCGGGCGAACTACAACTTCACTGTCTTTTATTACAGGTCTCTCTTCAATTTTATGTAAGCCAAGAATACCCGCTTGAGGCGGGTTTAATATGGGGGTGCTCATCAATGAACCGTAAACTCCGCCGTTCGTGATGGAAAACGTTCCCCCTCTTAATTCATCGAGTGTAAGTTTTCCGTCATCTGCCTTTTGCGCCAGCGATTGTATTTGTTTCTCAATATCTGCAAACGACATTTTATCTGCGTCACGCAGAACCGGTACGACAAGTCCCTCATCCGCACCGATGGCAATACCGATATCGTAATACTGTTTATACACGATTTCATTACCCTGTATTTCCGCATTGAGTTCGGGAAATTCGTTCAGCGCTCCGATTGTCGCTTTTATAAAAAATGACATAAATCCGAGTTTCACATCGTGTCGATTTTCAAACTCTTCTTTTCGTGTAGAACGTATCTCCATTACTTTCGACATATCAATCTCGTTGAAAGTCGTAAGTATTGCGGCGGTTTGTTGGGCTTCGACCAATCTCTTTGCAATAGTCTGCCGGCGCCGCGACATCCGCACCCGTTTTTCGCCGCGTTCATCGGTGGATTCGGATACTGACGGTTTTACGGGTTCTTTCTTTTGCTCCGATTCTTTGCTATGACTTTTATTCAAGAATGTTTCAATATCGCTTTTCGTAATGCGGCTGCCGGGACCTGTTCCCTCGATCTCATTTATATCAACATTATATTCTTTTACTAACTTTGCAGCCACAGGAGTAATACGATCATCTTTTTCTTTATTGTCTTTTCGCTTCTCACGTTTTGGTCGTGATTCCTTTTCCATCTCTTTAGACTTTTTCTCATCTTTTTCCTCATCTTCCTCCGGTCCTTCACCGTTCGAGGCAGACTCGTCGATGGTTCCAAGTATATCACCTATCTTGACATCTTCCCCCTCTTTTTTATCGATCCGTTCAAGAACACCGGATTTTTCAGCAGCCACATCGACATCGACTTTATCGGTTTCCAATTCAACGATGGTTTCGCCGACATTAACTGTATCGCCTTCTTTTTTCATCCAGTTAGAGACAGTCGCTTCGACGATCGATTCACCAAGTTCAGGGACTTTAATTTCGTAGGACATATTATTAACTATTCATATTATTTTTTAATATTTTGCAGCCCACACATTTTCCGGCAGTTTTTCGTTAAATTTAAACGCGTACTCTATTATTGCTTCCTGATTTACTTTAAATCGTGCGTGGGAACCCTCACCGGCGCTCGAACTTTCCGGGCGACCGAGATAATGTACATCCCAATTCGGACGACATACATCTATCAGCTTTGGTCGCACATATCGCCAGGCGCCCTGATTTTCGGGTTCTTCCTGTATCCAGATAACGCGCTTTAAATTTGGATATGAATCTAATATACTACAAATTTCATTATCTGGAAACCGGTACAGTTGCTCAACGCGAACAATTGCAACTTTTTTATTTTTCTTTCGCGCTTCAGATGAGATAAGGTCAATATATATTTTGCCGCTGCACAGAAGCACCTCTTCTACCTGTTTTTTTTCTGCCTCATCGTCATCAATTACCGGTATCCACGCACCATCTGAAAGATCACGTGGTTTTGACATAATAAGCGGATTTCGCAATAAACTTTTCGGCGTCATTACGACGAGCGGTAATGGATCGGTTTTTAAAAGCAGTGCCTGACGGCGTAGGAGGTGAAAATATTGAGCCGCAGTCGTGCAATGCGCAACCCGTATATTTATATTCGCAGCCAGTTGAAGAAACCGTTCAGGTAATCCGCTTGAATGATCGGGCCCCTGCCCTTCAAGTCCGTGTGGAAGCAGCATCACCAATGAAGTAGTTTGTCCCCATTTTTCACGAGCCGAAGTAATAAACTCATCGACCATAACCTGTGCTGCATTGATAAAATCACCGTACTGTGCTTCCCAGACGACCAAACGGTCCGGCGTCTGAATATTATATCCATATTCAAAACCGACGGCGGCATTTTCTGAAAGCGGACTATTTATGACTTCGAACGCCGCCTGTGCACCGGAAAGATGTTGCAACGGAATATATTGTTTGGAGGTATTTACATCGTGAAAAATCGCGTGCCGTTGACTGAACGTTCCGCGTCCCGTATCTTCGCCGGTTAACCGAACTGCAATACCATCTTCAAGAATACTTGCAAACGCAAGCTCTTCCGCAGTTGACCAATCAACCGACAATTCTTCCCCGTTATCCAGAACGTGTCTGCGTTTTTCAACTGATTTATTCAGCTTCCGGTTTATGGTAAAATTATCGGGAAAAGTTTTTAATTCTTTATTTAATTTACGAAGCCGGTCCAACGAAACGCCGGTTTTTATTTTCTTTGCTGCACCCGGCGGAGGAGGAGCAGGCATTTCATCGATCTTGACTTCATCGGGTTTAATCGAATTAAAAATTTTCTGAAGTTCTTCCATATATTCATTGATAAGCCGATCGGGCTTGTCTTTCTCAATACTTTTACGTTTAATGAGAACATCTGCATATATTTTTCTCACCGACGGATGCTTCCTGATTTTTTGATACAGCGCCGGTTGCGTAAAAGACGGTTCATCGCCTTCGTTATGACCGTACCTACGATACCCAATCACATCGAGTACGATATCTTTATGAAATGTATTCCGGTAAGCAAAAGCCATACGAGCGGATTCGATACAGGCATCCACATCGTCTGCATTGACGTGAATCACGGGCGCCTCGAAACCTTTTGCAAGGTCGGATGAATAGAGAGTACTTCTCCCCTCCTCGGGTGTCGTGGTATAGCCGAGTTGATTGTTCGCAATAATGTGAATTGTTCCTCCCGTATTATAGCCGGGTAATCGGGAAAAGTTCAGTGTCTCGGAAACGACTCCCTGTGCGGGGAATGATGCATCGCCATGTATCAGCAATGGCAAGGTTACATCGTCGTTAAATTCCACGGCGCCCTGTTTATCGACATTAGTTCCGGCAGCCCGCGCCATTCCTTCAACAACGGGATTTACATACTCCAGATGACTCGGATTAGGTGCAAGCTTCACCACGGCATCTTTCACTTCTCCGTTTTCAACAGCAGTATATGCTCCTTTATGATATTTAACATCACCTGTCCACCCAAGATCATATTGAAATAATTGTTGTTGTACGGGATCTTTAAACTCTGCAAGAATTTTTGAATACGGTTTCTTTAAAACATGAGCGAGCACATTTAATCGCCCGCGATGCGCCATCCCGATGAGTACATTCTTAAACTTTATTCCGCCCGACAATTTAATAATAGAATCGAGCATAGGAACAAGAATGTCAAGCCCTTCAATGGAAAAACGGGTTTTTCCCGGAAACATTTTATGTAAAAACTGTTCGAACACCTCGACTTGCGTGAGGCGATCAAGTATCTCCTTCGGTGCATACGGCATATTCATGGGGTGATAATGACGGGATTCGGACGCTTCGCGCAACCAGTGACGTTCATCCACAGAATGGATATGTTCGTAATCGTATCCGGTTGTGGAGGAATAAATTTTTCGTAAACCTTCTATCGCCTCATACGCGTTCGATGCTCGATCTGCAACCGGTCCGCCAATAAGATACGCAGGCAGCGATTTAAGATCATTACTATCCAGGCCGTATGTAGTAAGCTCCAATGAAGCATCACCCGGCGGTGATGATCCGAGAGGATCGAGGTGCGCTGCAAGATGACCGTACTTGCGGATCGATTGAGCAAGGTTAACAACGGCAACTATCTTCTCAACCGGAGCGTCCGGAGCTACCTCTCGACCGTCAACGGGTGGTTGCCAATGTTTGAAGAAATCACGCACATCCGGAGTAACTGTTTCAGGGTTTTTCCGGTAACGCTCATAGAGTTCGAGAATATATCCTGCATTCGGTCCGTGAAATTCTTGCCAGATAGTCATTATTGTATTACGAATTAAGAGTTACGAATTGTTTTCCCTCTTTATTAACACGTAACCACCAAAATAAATTCAATTTAACCGCCGAGGCGTCCGGCAATATCCTGAATAATGGCAATGAGCGGTTCGGGATAGACGCCCAACCAAACTAATAGTACCAGTAAGAAGGCAAGTACAATCCCTCCGGTAAACGAGATGGATTGGGCAAGTGCATCGGTTTCTGAAAGCTGATCGGATTCTTCCGAAGTTGAATATATAATAACAACTATGCGAAGATAATAGTACAGTCCGATCGCACTGTTAACCACCAGTGCGATAACAAGCACCCAAAGGGCTGCCCCGACGCCGGCAGTTAATGCATAAAATTTTCCGATGAAACCAGCCGTGAGCGGAATCCCCGCAAGCGATAGAAGCATTGCAGTGAAAACAGCAGCTATCCATGGACGCCGAGCATACAGTCCGGAAAAATCATAAATGCTCTCCGGTTCTTTTTCGTTATGAATAAGCAATGCGATAATACCAAACGCACCAAGCGATGTTATAAAATATGCTACCAGATAGAATGTCACCGCTTCGGCAGCGAGCGCCCCTCCTGCAAGGAATGCAACCAGAATATACCCGAGGTGGGCAATGGATGAATAGGCAAGGATTCGTTTAACATTATTTTGCAACAAGGCGAGGATGTTACCAAAGAACATCGACAGAACGGCGATTATCGTGAAGACAAAAAATATTGTCTCGTATGTATATACATTAAGCTCGATAAAATAACGAAGTAGAATTGCGAACATGCCGCCTTTTGAGACAGTAGCAAGATAGGCGGTCACCGGGGCCGGAGCTGCCTCGTATATATCGGGCGTCCACATATGGAATGGAACCACCGCAAGCTTAAAACCGATGCCGACAATCATCATTCCGGTGCCGGTGAGAATGAAAACATTCCGTACTCCATCTCCCGGTGCAAACACATCGGCAAGTTCCGAAAACAGCATGGTACCGGTTTCAGCATATATAAGCGCCATACCGAACAATAAAAATGCCGATGACGCCGCAGCGAGAATGAGATATTTAATACCCGCCTCAAGCGGCCGATCATAAGTGAACAGATACGCTATCATTCCGTAGAGCGAAACGGTGAGAACTTCCAGTCCCAGAAACAGCATTATAAAATGAGTGCTCGTGACCATTGCCGTGGCGCCGATCGTGGCTATGGTGAGCAAAACGTAAAATTCTTCGCGTTGTGTTTCTCGGCGCTGCAGATATGAATACATCAGAATTGCAACAATCATGCTCGCTGCAGTTAAAAGTCCAAAATAAAATAAAGAATAATCATCGATGATCATTATGCGTGTAATGTGCCGCGGTATTGCATTCGTTAAAAACGGTAAAACGAAAATTGCAGCAGCATGACCGATCACGGTAAGTAATGCAGCAATGAAATGATTTCGATAGAACGAAATTACGAGAACAACGATCAATACAGTTGCTGCGAGGATAATAAACGGTATTAATGCAGTTATGTCAGTTGCTGACAATGTGTAATTCCTTTATTTTAAAATTCTAAATCCGAATCCCAGGTATCCACCATCTGTACTTCTTCCACCTCTCTTAGTATAATATCCAGCGCCGGTTTAGCAGTGTTTAATATCGGTCGCGGATATAATCCTATCCAAAGCAGCACAATCATCATTGCTGCCATAACAACCATCTCCCGGAGGTTAAGATCACGCATCTGCCATTTTTCACGAGGTTCTCCGTGGAAAATGCGTTGGATGATCCATACAGAATACACGGTAGCCGCTACGATACCGATAGCTGCAAAAACAGTAAGGGGAATATTTTCCCGGAACATCCCGATGAGCACAAGAAACTCGCCGATAAAATTTCCCAAACCCGGTAATCCAAGCGACGCCATCGCGAAGAACAATGCGACGGATGCCATTCGCGGAACGGTCGTCCACAAACCGCCCATTCTATCCAGATCGCGTGTGTGGATGCGTTCCTGTATGCCTCCTGCAAGAATAAACAACGCGCCGGTGCTCAATCCGTGAGCGATTATGACGACAATGGCGCCCTGCAATGCAAGCTCGTTCCACGCAAAAACTCCCAATAACACAAACCCCATGTGGCTCACGCTGGTATATGCTACGAGCCGCTTAAAATCGGTTTGTGCAAATGCTAATTTTGCACCGTATAAAATGCTGACTACACCAAGAATCATCGCAATAAATCCAAACTGCATAGCCGCTTCCGGGAAAAGCGGAATAACAAATCTAATGAAACCGTACGCACCGGTTTTTAAAAGCAATCCGGCAAGAACAACGCTTCCGGCAGTAGGCGCCTGAGTGTGTGCATCAGGCAACCACGTATGTACCGGAACCGCCGGCAGTTTTACTCCAAATGCAACAAAAAAACCAAGCATCAACCACATCGCGACGGACGCAGAAATTTCCGTACCAAGCAGGGTGTTGTAATTAAATGTGAACACACCGGTCGCATTGCCGTGGACAAAATACAGCGCAAGGATAGCCACAAGCATCATCAACCCCGATGCCTGCGTAAAAATGAAAAACTTTATTGCGGCGTAACGTTTATCCTCATGACCCCAGATGATAATGAGAAAATACATCGGGATAAGCATCATCTCCCAAAAGAAGAAAAAGAGAAACAAATCGAGCGCGATAAAGACACCGATGATGCCGGCGAGGATCCAGAGCAAGTTAAAATGAAAGAATCCAACCCGATGCCGGATCTCTTTCCACGAAACTACAACCGAAATAATTCCAAGAAATGCCGTTAATGCAATAAGCAGTAAGCTTAGACCGTCTAATGCAAGATAGAAACTGATACCGAGCTGTGGTATCCATGCCCGTTCGAATTCAATAAGCCATGCTTGCTCGGTAAAAAGATCGATCTTTGAATAATATTGGTACCATATTTGCAATGTCAGGCCGAATACAACTGTAAGAGCAATAACCGATATCCATCGCGGTACCTGCGTACCGGTTTTCCCGCTCATCCATGCGAGCATGCCGCCGATAATGGGAATTATGAGTAACCAGAGTAGAGTCATAAGACCACCGCAATCGTAATGACGATAATTGCACCGAAAACAAGCACCATTGCATACCAGCGTACATTACCGGTTTGTGTCCTGCTAAAAAGCCGGTGCAGAATTTCTGTTATAAATGCAATACCTGTATAAATCGAATCGATAAAATCGCGTTTATTAATTTGAGATAAATAAACCACCGGTTGAACAAACACTTTCTCATACAGCCAATCGAATCCCCACCCCTTGAACCAGAACGAATGTACTGCTTTGCCGGCAGGTGAAGAAGTGAATTCACCAGCCATATCCGGTCTTTTGATATAAAACAAAAACGCTACGTAAATACCTAATGCAACAAGAAGTGTCGCAATGATCTGGAGTAATAACTCCGTACCAAGCGCATAATCAAATACGGGAACCGCAGGCAACACGGATGCAATAAAGTTTGAGAATAAGGTAATATCACCCATCGTATGCGGCAGCTCGATGAATCCCGCGACGGTTGAGAAGAATGCAAGTACGATCAGCGTTATTGTAATGCGCGTACCGGGAAGATGCGAAACGTCTGTTTTCTTATCACCATAAAAAATTAGAATGAACATCCGAGAGGTATATACAGCGGTAATAAACGCTCCAACTGCGCCAAAAATATAGAACCACACATTTCCATACTGCGATGAGAACGATTTCCAGAGAATAAGCTCCTTGCTGTAAAAACCCGATGTTACCAGCGGAAGGGCAGCCAGCGACGCACATCCTATGAGAAATGTCCAGAACGTGACCGGCATTTCCTTCCGTATACCGCCCATTTTGAAAATATTTTGTTCTTCGTGCAGTGCATGAATGATTGCTCCGGCGCCGAGAAAGAGCAGCGCTTTAAAAAACGCATGCGTCATAAAATGGAACATCGCAGCGCCATACGCTCCCACACCCAATGCAAGAAACATATAACCGATTTGGCTGATCGTTGAATATGCAAGCACCCGTTTTAGATCCGTTTGAGTAAGTGCACTGAAGCCGGCAATTAACGCGGTAACAAGACCAATGATTGAAACAATCGTCATTATCGCGGGTGCAAGCTCGAATATTACATGTGTTCGTGCTATGAGATACACTCCCGCCGTAACCATAGTAGCCGCGTGAATAAGGGCGCTCACGGGCGTCGGACCTGCCATCGCATCGGGCAACCAGACCTGCAACGGAACCTGTGCGGATTTGCCCAGCGCACCGCCAAGAAGAAGCAATGAAGCCGTCACCGGAACAACTGAATCGGGCATCCATATCTGCGGCGCTAAATCGAGTATATGCCGTATCTGTACAGTGCCCGTATGCATAAATAATAAAAAGATACCGATCAGCATCGCAATATCACCGACACGTGTGACGACGAATGCCTTCCGTGCGGCATATCCGTTTTCCGGTTTCTTATACCAAAACCCGATGAGCAGGTAACTGCATAAACCGACGCCTTCCCAACCCAACAACAACAATACAAGATTATCGCCAAGCACCAGAACGAGCATTGCACCGACAAAAAGATTCATATATGCGAAGAAGCGTGCATACGCATCGTCGTGGATCATGTACTCGGTTGAATACAGATGGATAAAGAATCCGACAAACGTAATGACAAACATCATCACCAGCGAAAGTGCATCCAGATGAAATGCTATAGCCGGCGTAAGATTGCCTACATCGATCCACGTCCAGAGAACCTGAGTATATGAATAATTTTCGGGGGGCGATGCGAGAAAGTTGATTCCGATAATAATAGTTAGAACAGCCGACAACCCGATCGAACCCGCACCAATTCCCCCGCTTAGCGATTTCGGCATACGTGATCCGAGTACGATCAGTAATAATGCACTAAGAAAAGGGAAAAAAGGTATAAGCCATAACAATTCGAACATGTTACCCTCTCATTTTACTCGCAAGGTCGGCGTCCAGTGTATTATAACGGCGGTAGTGCTGTAGTATGAGCGCCAACCCGACGGCTACTTCGGCTGCCGCAACAGCAAGGATAAAAATAAACATCACCTGTCCGTCGGTATCTGCCCATCGCGCTCCGGCAACGATAAATGCAAGTCCCGCAGCATTGAGCATTATTTCGAGCGACAACAGTATGAAGATTAAATTCCGCCGGAGCATTATACCGGTCAAACCGAGTGCAAACAACAACGCGGCTAATAATAATCCGTATTCCAGGGGGATTGAAGTCATTTGTTTTCCTTCCCGGTTTTATCTTTAAACTTTACGCGCTTGCTTAATAAAGTAGCTGTTATCAATCCGGCGAGCAGCATCAATCCCGCAAGTTGTACGGCTACAAGATACGGCCCGAACAACTCCGAACCGATATCAACCGGACCGATCATTTCTACAATTGTCCACTGTTGCCCCCCTTGCATTATCGTGTAAACAATCAATGCAAAAAGTATTCCCGATAAAATTCCAGGACCGCCCCACATTCGCTTCGGGAGCCATTCTTTCTCTTTTTGCACGGCGATTTCTCCAAGATTGAGCATCATGATAACAAAGAGAAACAAAACCATGATAGCCCCGGCATAAATTATTACTTCCAGCAGCGCAATGAACGGCGCACCGAGTACAAAGAAGATCAGCGCGACTGCAACAAACGATACCACCAGATACAGTAATGCATGAACGGCATTATATCTTGTAACGACCATTACGGTCGAGAGTAGTGCAATCGCCGAGGCAATGTAAAAGACTGTTGTCATGGCATCAAGCTCTTTGGGTCTATTGGTTTTTCTTCGTCGATTCCTTCCCCCTTTGCTTTTCCTTTGATTTCCAATCCGGCGTATTTATAGAAATTGTAGCCGTGATATTTACCTTCACCGTTAATGAGCAAATGTTCTTTTTCATATACCATATTTTGCCGGTCGTACTCAGCCATTTCGAAATCGGGAATTAACTGAATAGCATATGTGGGGCACGCTTCTTCGCAGTAGCCGCAATAAATACATCGCGAGAAATTTATACGGAAGAAATCGGGATACCGCCTGCCGTCGTCGGCTTCGGCGGCATCAAGTGCAATACAATCCACCGGACATGCTACGGCACAAAGATAACACGCGACACAACGCTCCTCACCATCGGGATCGCGCGTGAGTACGATTCTCCCTCGCCAGCGCGGCGGCAAATAGTTTTTCTCCTCGGGATACTGAACGGTGACACGTTTTCTGAACATATGCAGAAAAACGTACCACAAACTTTTCAGTATGCTAATCATACATCCTCCTTACCTGAATTATTCAATAGCGAGTACAATTGCACCCGTCACTAAAATATTCAACAGAGCAAGCGGCAGGAGTATCTTCCATCCATACGATAACAATTGATCGTATCTCGGTCTCGGCAACGCCGCCCTGAGCAGAATAAACAAACAAATAAAGAACATCATCTTTAAAAAGAACCACACAAACGGCGGAAGTACCGGCCCGTGCCAGCCGCCGAAAAACAGCGTCACGATCATCGCCGATATTAACGTCACGCCGACGTACTCACCGACAAAAAACATACCGAATTTCATTCCCGAATATTCCGAATGAAATCCGGCAATCAACTCGCTCTCCGCCTCGGGCATATCAAACGGCAGGCGATGCGATTCGGCTAATCCTGCAATAAAAAAGATTACAAAGCCAAGAAACTGCGGCAGTACAAACCACATATTTTCCTGGGCGTTTACAATATCGCTCAGATTAAACGAGCCGGCCATAATGACAACCCCCATCAGGGATAATCCCATGAACACTTCGTAGCTAAACATTTGGGCGGACATACGCATTCCGCCGAGCAGCGAATACTTGTTATTCGACGCCCATCCCGCCAACACTGTGCTGTAAATTCCGATCGACGATATCGCGAGGAAAAACAAGATACCTATATGTAAATCAAGTACAACAACGCCCGGCGCTACCGGCACAATCGCCCACGACAGAAGAACCGTTAACATAATTATCGTCGGCGCTATAACAAAAACTTTTTTATCGGCAAAAGGAGGTATCCAATCCTCTTTAAAGAAAATCTTTATCATATCGGCAAGAACAATAAAAATACCGAACGGGCCGACACGATTCGGTCCATAGCGGTTTTGCCATAACGCAAGCAGGCGACGCTCTATCCATATAAGCCCGGCGGCAAGGGTCAGGAGTCCGAACAGAATACCGAATACGATTACTATATGTTGTAGTGTTTCACTCATAGTCTATAGATCATTTTCATATCTTCACCCATCCCGGCAATAGTACGTTATCCATCCCCGGAATCCCGACTGGCATACCTGCAACTCCCTGTGGAATGGCGTCGCTTATTTTAACCGGCAGTTTCAATGTTACGCCGGATAATTGTACGTCCGGCTCATCACCCGCATTCAATTTCTTCGTCTCGGCATCGCGCCGATTGAGAAGTATATATGGTTTAGCAGTAAGTTCCTGAATCCAGGACGCCTGAATACTTAATTCATCACTGCCGAATATATGATAGACCGGAACCGTATAAAATTCATCGTCACGTTTTTCAAACGCAGCCGGAATATCCGTAAAAAATGAAAAGGAAATATTTCCCGGCGGTTCGATCAATCGCACACCGGGGTCGCCGCCTCTTAACGGACCGCCGATTTCTTCCTGGAAGCGAGTTAATGATTGCACGGAATTCCACCGCGGCGCCCAGAAAAGATTGTTCAATGCCGGCGGTTTTAATCCCGAAAACCCTTCCATAGTAAATGTGAACGGTGCATCCGGATCATCGGGGGGCTTTTGTTCGTGTACATTTTCGTGCGCCCGAATAGCCGTACGTCCGCTGTAACGGGCGGAAGACCGCGACATCTTCATTCCGCTTATGCTGAACCGAGACGTCGGCGCCGCAACGTTGATATTTCGTAATGCAGCCGCTTCGCGATTGACGGCGCCGACGACTGCATCCAAATTATCCCATTCTTTAAAATCATTGTGACCGGCAGCCATTGTTGCTTCACGCAACCATCGCCAGCTTTCTTTGAGTTCATCTTTTTGATAATAAACTTGAAAATATCTTTGCGCACGCCCCTCATAATTTACAAATGTACCGCCCGTTTCACCGAACGTCCCCGCCGGCAAAACAACAGTCGCTTTTTCCGTCGTATTATTCTTCAGATAATCTATAACTATCACATTTTCAAATTGTTTTAGAAATGTATCCACACTTTCTTTGTTTGCACGACGGTATAAATCGTTTTCAAAAATGATCACCGTATCTGCTTTCTTCTCTCTTGCCGAACGGATAGCATCACCGACACTTCCGCCTCCAAGCAATCCAACGCCCATTGTGTTTGCTTCCGGAACGATATAACTGATATTTGTTCTCTTCTGTTCTTTGGAAAGAGACGCGGCAACATTTGCAGCAGCATGAATTATTACCTCGCTGCCAAGACTTATTCCCGACACTATAAGCGGCCGTTCTGCTTTCGATAATGCTTGTGCAATCTCTTCTGCAAGCTGTCTTATTTCTTCATCGAGTTTCTTAACTGCCGGTGCGTTATTATCAAGCAAGTGTGCTACGGCATACCCTAACCGTGCGATATCATCGGGTTCGGCGTAGTATGTCCGTGTTGCTATATCGTCAAGTTTGGTCCCGGCAACGCCGGCAATAAAAAATGGCCCCTTTCGCTGCTGGATCACATCCTGCACGGCATATTCATGCCATCGGGGAATTTTTACCATATCGACCAGTTTTAACGGCGCCTGCCGAACCGATTGCCGTAATGCAAGCGCCATCATCGGTGCGGTATTGGTTACGTCTTCTCCGAGAATAAAAACTGCATCCGATTCCCGGATATCTTTTAATGACGGCGAGCGAACGGGACCGTTCTTGAGTATACCGATGACTTGTTCTACTAATTTCGATGCGGTATCCGAAAGTCCCGTATAATACTTGTCGGCGCCGACAAATTTTTTCAGCGCAAAATTCGACTCGACTGATGCACGAGGGGAACCAATACCGATGACTTTCTTTTTTCTTGCAAGTATATTTTTTAAATTACCGATCACATCATCTTTTGAGGCAGTTCCAAGTTCACCGTTTGATTTACGCCTCATCGGTGTACGAATACGGTGGGCGCTATTTACATAATCGTATCCGTATCTTCCGCGGTCACATAAAAAATAACCGTTAACCTGACCGTTATACCTGTTAAGTATACGGCGGACGCCTCCGTATCGTTCAGCGCCGATCGTATTACAACCGACGCCGCAATGAGTACATATCGAGGGCGCGGTCGTCATATCCCATTTACGTGTGTAATGCTGTTTCAAAGTTTTATCGGTAAAAACACCGGTCGGACAGACCTCGACAAGATTACCGCTGAATTCATTCTGTAAGACGCCGTCTTCATGCCTGCCGAAATAGACGTGATTATGCGCACCGAATACATCAAAATCATCTCCGTGTGCATAATCTTTATAAAACCGAACACAACGATAACACTGGATGCACCGGTTCATTTCATGATTAATAAGCGGACCAAGATATTGATTGATGTATGTTTTCTTCTTAAAGCGAAATCGCCTATACGCGTGCCCTGTCATTACGGTCATATCCTGCAAATGACATTCACCGCCTTCATCGCAAATAGGACAATCATGCGGATGGTTTGTCATCAGCCATTCAATGACACTTTTCCGAAATGCCGCTGCTTCGGGATCGTCAACCGATATTTTGGTCCCGTCCGTCGCGGGAACCATACACGACATAACGATCTGTCCGGTGGCATCGTTTTCGTCTTTATATTGCTTCACCGCACACTGGCGACACGATCCAACCGATCCCATTGCCGGATGCCAACAGAAATACGGAATATCGATTCCTTTCTGTAAACATTCGTGCAACAGGTTATTGACATGGTTTACTTCGTATGTTTTTCCGTCTACATAAATGGTCGCCATGTGCTATCTCCACGGACACCGTTTTTGATTAATATGTCGTTGAAAATCATCTCTGAAGTATTTTATTGCACTCTGGAGCGGTTCGACCGCACCGGGTGCGAATGCACAAAAGGTATTGCCCGGACCAAGAAATTTGCCGTGCATTTCGAGCGTCGCTATATCATCTTCCCGTCCTTCGCCTTCTTCAAGCGCCCGAAGGATTTTTTCAACCCATGGAAGGCCATCACGGCATGGTGTACAAAAACCACACGATTCGCGTGCAAAAAACTTCTCAAGACTGTGCACCATTCCAACCGGACACGTTTGATCGTCGAGAATGATCATTGTACCCGTTCCGAGCCGGCTTCCGGCTTTTTGTACTTCATTATAATCCATCGGTAAATCATAATGTTCTTCGACAAGAAAATCGGTTGACGCGCCGCCCGGAATAACGCCGCGAAATTTTACATCATCCTGCATACCGCCGGCATGCTCTTCGATTATCTCACGCATTGTCGTACCCATCGGGAGTTCCCATAAACCCGGTTTTTTTACCTTGCCACTCACTCCATAAATTTTAGTCCCGGCATCGTCGGTCTTGCTTAAATCTTTATACCAGATCGCACCGTTATTTACGATATGCGGTACGCTGCACAGCGTCTCTACGTTATTCACAATAGTCGGCTTGCCGAACAATCCGACGACCGGCGGGAACGGCGGTTTTGCACGCGGAATAGCCCGCTTGCCTTCAAGTGCATTCAGCAACGCGGTTTCTTCGCCGCAAATATATCGACCGGCGCTCGTATGGATGTAAAGTTCGAAACTCCAATTCGTTCCGAGAATATTCCCGCCAAGATATTTTTTCCCATACACTTCTGCAATCGCTTTTCGTAATGCTTTTTCCGCTTCAGCATACTCAGCCCGAAGGAAAATGTATCCGATATCAGCCTGCATTGCGTAACCGGAAACAATCATCGACTCAACAAGCAGATGTGGATCCTGTTCCATTAAGAGGCGGTCTTTGTACGTACCCGGTTCCATCTCATCGGCGTTGCAGATAAGATATTTTGGATGCGGTGCATTATCGCCCATCGGCACGAATCCCCATTTTACACCGGTCGGGAAACCCGCACCGCCTCTGCCGCGCAATCCGGAATCCTTCACTACCTTCGTTACGTCGCCCGGCTGCATCTCCTTTAATGCTTTTTCCATTCCCTGATAGCCACCCGCTTTTTCGTAATCTTTGAGATTCAGCGGACCGCGCTTCGGGTCGATATTTTTTGTTAACGGTTTGTTCATGTTTTATTTATACTTCTCCAATACCGTATCAACCTTTTCAGGAGTCAAATTACGATGTGTATCCCGATTAATCATCATCGCCGGTGCATGATCACACGTACCGAGACAGGCAATCGGCAGCAATGTAAAACGTTTATCTTCCGTTGTCTGTCCGTAATCGATGCCGAGTTTTTGTTTTATATGCTCACCTATCGCAGTCGAACCCATAACCCAGCAACTGACACTATCGCATAAGAAAATTACATTTCTTCCGACCGGATGGCGGAAAATCAAATTATAAAACGATGCAACACTGTCAACCTCATCCGGCGACATTTCAAGAAACGCGGCAATATCCTTCACAACATCATCCGAAATCCATCCACGATGCTTTTGTACTATCATCAGCGCTTCGATGCATGCCGCTTGTTTGGTTTCGTAATGTTCGAATTCGTGTTGTATTTCTTTCTGTTCTTCGTTGCTTAGCATGGTTTCACTATCTATCGACATCTGCGAGCACAAAATCTATACTTCCGAGTATTGCGAGTAAATCTGCAACCGTTGTTCCTTTGCTCATCAATGGAATAATCTGCATATGCGGAAACGACGGCGCCCTGATCCTCGTACGATAAGAAAGCGTGTTTTTATCGCTCACGAGATAATAGCCGTTGTTCCCTTTCGTCGCTTCAATACCGAAGAATGCCTCTCCTTCGGGGATTACAGGTCCCCAGCTTACATTGAGAAAATGAGTTATGAGCGTTTCAATATCCTTCATTGTTCCCTCTTTACGGGGCGGTGTCGTCAACGGATGATCCGACTTATAGCGCCCCCCGGGCATATTCTTCATGCATTGTTCAATGATCCGCAAACTCTGCCGTATTTCTTCGATGCGTACAACTGCACGATCATAACAATCTCCCTTTGTTGCCGTGGGTATATCGAATTCAAATTGATCGTAACCTGAATACGGACGTTTCTTACGGAAATCCCATTCAAGTCCGCATGCACGGAGCATCGGTCCTGTCACACCCCACTCTATTGCTTCATCAAGCGTGATAGCGCCGATATCCACCGTTCGTGCCTTCAATATACGGTTCTTCATCGCTATTTTGTGATACTCGCTCATATTCTTATTAATCGTATCGAGCACATCCTGTACAAGTTTTTCCCATCCCTGCGGCAGGTCCTGCGCCAACCCGCCGATCCGGAACCAGTTCGGGTGCATACGGTCACCGCATACAGCTTCGATAACGGCGAGAATTCGTTCACGGTCGGTAAACATATAAAAGACAGGCGACATTTGTCCGACATCCTGTGCAAATGTTCCATACCACACAAGATGACTTGCTATACGAAACAATTCACTTAACATAACGCGGATGACTTTCACCCTGTCGGGAACCTCGATACCGGCAAGCTTCTCGACCGCAAGAACATACGCAAAGTTATTCATCACCCCGCCGAGATAATCGATGCGGTCGGTATACGGTATGAATGTATGCCATGTTTGCCTCTCAGCCATCTTCTCGGCGCCGCGATGATGAAATCCGATATCGGGGATTGCGTCGATGATTTCCTCACCGTCAAGTTGCAGAATAACACGAAGGACGCCGTGCGTGCCGGGATGCTGCGGACCGATGTTTAAAAACATGAAATCCGAATCCTCACTTTGCTTCTTCAATCCCCATTCTTCCGGTTTGAATTGCAGCGCTTTTTGCTCATGCTCCTGTTTATCGTCGGGTAATTCAAAAGGTCCCATTTCGGTTGCCCGCGCCGGATGATCTTTCCGTAACGGATGTCCCTTCCACGTGGTCGGCATAAGTATACGGCGTAAATTCGGATGTCCCTCGAAACGAACGCCGAACATATCCCATACTTCACGCTCGTACCAGTTAGCGGCCGGAAATACATCAACAATACTCGGAAGCGAGGGATTATCCTCTCGTAACGGCACTTTTACCCGAATATCTTCATTTCGATCGAAAGAAAGCAAATGATATACTACGGTAAACTCCGACGGCGGCTGACCGTGACGGTGGTATCGCACCCGCTCATCAATTGCCGTTAGATCGTAGAGCATCCTGTACGGACGATCGACTGTATATTTTAAGTATCGCAACACCTCTTTGACGTGAGAAACCGGCGTCCAGATTGTCGGAAATTCATCCCGTGTATTTTGGTCGAGTATCTTTGTTTCGCCGAATTTCTCTTTAAGGTTCTGTACGACAGGGAATGAGTTATTCATAAAATCATCAAACCTCTGTCGGCGGACGCAGTAATGTCATCTTGCTTCGCTCTTCTTTTTTTAAATCCCGTTGGCAGTCCCGTCCCGGTTTTTCAACACCCTCCGGTCCGATAACCCAGCTCAAGGGGCGCTTCTCTTTACCGACAGCTTTACTTAGAAGCGTAACGCCTTCCAAAAACGCATCGGGGCGCGGCGGACATCCCGGCACATATACATCGACCGGTAAAAACTTATCGACGCCCTGAACAACGCTATAAATATCATACATACCACCCGAGTTGGCGCATGACCCCATAGAGATAACCCACCGGGGTTCCATCATCTGTTGATAGAGACGTTTAATAACCGGCGCCATCTTTATAAAAACCGTTCCTGCTATTATCATTACATCCGCTTCCCGCGGTGTACCCCGTATAACCTCAGCTCCGAAGCGAGCAATATCGTACTTACTCGTTATGCTGGTTGCCATTTCGACATAGCAGCAAGAAAGCCCGAAGTTAAACGGCCAGAGTGAGTTTTTTCGCCCCCACGCCACAAGATCCTGCAAGCGTGAGAGCACCATTACTTTGCTCACCTGCCGCTCGAAATTACTGTTTTGCTCTTCAGTAAAGTTTTTCGTTCCCGGTTTGGTCAGCCGCCAGCGTGCCATATATTGATTTGCTCCCTTTACCGTCCGCCGGTAATATAATTTTCAAGTTGTTCTATAATGTATTTGTCCTCTTCGATGATCGCTTGAACTATGTCACCGATCGAGATCACTCCAGTTAATTTGTCCGCTTCGATGACCGGTAAATGTCGTATTTTCTTATCCGCCATCAAGGCCATACAATCAGTGGTCGTGTTTTCGGGTAGTACATATAACACCTTTTCGGTCATGATATCCCGCACCGGCGTATCTTTTGATGTCTTACCGTGGAGAACCACTTTTCGCGCATAATCCCGTTCCGATAAAATACCCACGACCTTATCTTCCGACGTGACCATGACGGCGCCGATGTTCTTATCTGCCATCAGTTTGAGAGCGTCAAACACCGACGAGTCGGGCGAGACACTATATACTCCACGACCTTTTTTATCAAGAATTTGCCGTACGGTTTTCATAGCTTTTCCTTTTAATGTTTAAAGTTTTGCCGCATTCCTTCTTTATAATTTTTCAATGAACCGACATCCCGCCGTTAGCGTGATTTCTTTCCGAAATCGAGCGCTCCGGATTTGTATTCGTATATTAATCCTACAATAAGAATCGTTATAAATAGTAAAACTCCTATGTACCCGGTCCACCCCACTTCTCTTATCGCAATCGCCCACGCAAATATAAACACCACTTCGAGATCGAAAATAACAAAAAGCATTCCAACAAGATAAAATTGTACCGATAACCGGAGACGCGCAGATCCCGTTTGCAATATACCCGATTCAAAGGGTTCTCCTGTCTCCCGTTCCATATGGCGCTGCCCGAGAACATAGGATACTCCGAGCATTCCGGCAATTACTCCCACTGCCGCACCGACATATACAAGGAATGGCCAGTATACTATAGCTTCCATTATAACACACCCTGACAGTTGATGAGCGATACTACGTGGACAATCGAAAGGATATAATTCGGATAAACGCCAAACTCCTGTATCTGCATAAAATTATTCCGAGTTGATAACGTTAAATTTGTGTATATTGTAACAAAATTATCAGATAATCACAAGAAATATAAGTATTATTTTAAAAATTATAAACGTTCATCACGTTCGAATTGTTCGCGAATCTTCCGGCGTTTTAGTTTTCCGTGTTCGGAATATGGTAGGGTTTCGGTTAAAAATATTTTCTTTGGGATTTTATACAAAGCTAATTTATCTGA
>PWYR01000015.1 GCA_003567775.1 Ignavibacteriales bacterium
GCTGTACACAGACATTATGAACACAAAGATGGATGCCTACCGCGAGAGAACGGCACAGCTCATTCAAAATATTTTCAGAAACGGGAACCCGAAGAAAGTGTTGTCTCCGGATAAGCTCGCTCTTAATCAAATTTTATCGATAATTCAGTTCAGCTCGAACAGATCATTATTCAGAAGTTAATATAACTTTGCTTGCACTCCGCTCCATATACGAAAAAGGATTTTTCCATCTTCTCTCGGCAAATTTTCTTTATCAATTTCTCGGCTTCGGGATATTATTAATCGTTGCAAAGTTCCTCACGCCCGCCGAGCTCGGAGAAATACGCATTCTGCAAGCATATATAGCAGTCTTCACCATTTTCGCAGCGTTTGGTATCAGCACAGCCGTCCTGAAAACCTGTTCCGAACAACGCCCGGAATCCGAAAGGGAAGCAATACTGAAATCCGGATTCCGTCGTGCGATATTGACCACCGTGCTGTCATTGGTCATCCTCTCCGTTCTTGCACTTAGCGGTGCGCTCATCTCAACCAGGCAACTTGCAATGTGGCTGATGGTATATGCATTGGTTATTCCCTTTTCGGTAAGCACGGAAATACTTTTCTCTTACTTACAGGCGTTAAAAAAAATCAAACAGCTTGCACGGGTTAACGCGCTTTTTCGTGTGCAGGCATTTATTATTATTATCGTCTGTACCTACATCTGGGGATTCAAAGGATTTATTTTCGCTACGATCGCCGGTTATATACTCGGTCTCATTCCTATCCTTGCAACTACCGGAACATCATTTATTCGGCAGCAACCGGCGCCACTTACCGATACTTTCAAACATCTTGCCGTTTTCAGTATGCTGTCAAACGGTATAGGTATGATCGGTAAGTTTGGCGATATGTTCATACTTGATCATCTGATGCCCGACCGGGAACTCATCGGTTATTATGCGCTTGCTTCACTATTTATGTTCGGTGCTATACAGGTAACTGCTACGGTACAATCAATCTCAACACCATATCTGAGTGAACGGGCACATGAGCTTGCATGGTTTAAAGACAAAGTCGGATCGACACAAAGGCGGGTCGGGTTATTAAGCATCGCGGTCTCACTGATTATTGTCGGACTCGCCTATATATTGATAAGAGTGTTTTACGGCGATCCTTATTTATCAACTCTTGAGTATTTGCCCGTCTTATTATTGAAATACATAATCTGGTCATGGTACGCTGTGATTGCGGTCGCTCTGCTCGGGTTAGGGAACATGAAATATAATTTCATTGTCGTTTCCATCGTTACACCGTTAAGTATTATTTCATCATACCTGCTTTTTCACGTCTATGGAATTATAGGCGTCGCTTTCGGACAGGTTATCGGCAGTATTGTGGGATTGGTACTCACGAGAATCATGTACTTGCGGGCTATACGACAACGGGAAAGAAAGCGATGATTCAAACACTTCTCTGGAAACTTTACACACAAAAGTTCAATATCACAAAACCATACGTTCAACCATACCTGCGCGGCGACGGGAATGGGTTCTTCTTCGGTACCCGCAATAAAAAAGAATTCTTTCTATCATTGTTATCGTCATACCAATCCGATGTTTCAATTACCCTTGAGGCGGACGCGATACGAAGCGATATCGATAGCGGGAATATCGACAACACATTCCGGTTCATATTTCCGATCGGGAAAGAATACTGGATTCGCCCGGTTTCAAATTCACCTGAATATTTTGTGAATTGCGTCAATCGATGGATCAAAGCGAATCCTCCGGCATCGAAAGTGTGGTGGAACTTTGAAGAAAGCGCTATTCGTGTGTTAAACTGGATTGCGGGATATCATTTCTTTTCGGACCATGCTTTGCTTAACGAACAATTCCTTCACCGGTTCTTCAAAACGATCTATTTGCATGGGTGTTGGTTTGAGCGCCGATCGCAGGAAAAGCCCAAAGGGGGTATGGAAAAGTTAACTGTCCTAACGGCACAACAAATTATAGGTATGATGTTTTTAAATCAACGCTCCGGGAAAATTTGGCATAACCGGAGTATTCAAATGATAGATGAGATCATTTTGAAGGACAGAACCGATCCCGATAATTCAACCTTTTACATAGTGCTCGAATTATCTACGCTCAGTTGTATTGCATCAAATAATCTAAAAATATTCCGTCAATCCGGTGTACAGAAAAAGCTTCACGATGTGTATAAAACCGCATCCGCAATGGAACATACCCAACAAACAGAAAGAAAGGTCTTTCACTACAGAGTTAAGGAAGAAGCACCGATTCGGGAAGGATTGTTGCCGGTGGGAGCGATTTTATTTGATGATCAGCTTATAAAACAAAAAACCAAACAATTTAGTGAAGACGCTCTCTGGTTACTCGGCGCGGAAGGATTTGAGTTATATCGGAGCGGCGAGGGGTCATAAACGGATTCCTTCATTTTCGGTTAAATGTTCAAGAGTTTCCATCGTAGAGGTAAATATAATGATTTATTCTCAAAAAAGTTGCATTTCCGCGCTAAATATCCGATATTACATAAATTTTGAATTTAAACATCCATAAACAATCGCAGCATAACAATTATTATCAGATGCCGGATACCAAATCTATTTCTCTTGTGACCGGCGGCGCCGGATTTTTAGGATCGCATTTATGCGACCGGCTCCTTGCCGAAGGGCATAAGGTTATTTGCATGGACAACCTGCTCACAGGCAGTATGGATAACATTGCACATCTGATAGGTAATGAAGATTTTCAATTCATAAAATATAACGTAACAGAATATGTCTACGTCGAAGGTCGGCTTGATTATATTCTCCATTTTGCCTCACCCGCAAGTCCCATAGATTATTTGAAACTACCGATCCAGACGCTTAAAGTCGGTTCACTCGGAACACATAAAACACTGGGACTTGCAAAAGAAAAGGGAGCGCGCTATCTCCTCGCTTCCACATCTGAGGTATACGGTGACCCGCAAATCCACCCACAGCCGGAAACCTACTGGGGAAACGTAAATCCCATTGGGGTGCGCGGCGTATATGATGAGGCAAAACGATTCGCTGAAGCAATCGTGATGGCGTATCACCGGTATCATAAGCTCAACACCAGAATTGTACGGATCTTCAACACCTACGGGCCCCGAATGCGTTTACACGATGGAAGAGCGCTGCCGACATTTATGAAACAGGCATTATTGGGAGAAGCTATCACCGTCTTCGGAGATGGATCACAAACCCGAAGCTTTTGTTATGTTGATGATCTTGTTGAGGGTATCTTCCGCTTACTTATGTCCGATGAAGTTCATCCGGTCAACATCGGAAACCCGGAAGAAATCACTCTTTTACAATTTGCCGAGGAAATTAAAGATATCACCGGCACTTCGAGCAAAATTGTTTTTGAACCGCTTCCTGAAGATGATCCGAAGGTGAGACAGCCGGATATCAGTAATGCACGGAATCTGCTCGGATGGGAACCCCAGGTGAATCGACGGGAAGGTCTCATCAAAACCCTGGAATATTTTAAGCAACAACTCGAAAACAATAACGGAGACCGTCCGTAGGGCATATTAAAATTGACATTTTATAAACCCTTAATTATATTGACATTAACAAATAATTTAATAAACTAATAACAGTATCATACGGAGATTGCACACATGCCTGACACATCACTCGATGCACTCGGAATGGTAGAAACCAAAGGATTAGTAGGTTCAATCGAAGCAGCCGACGCAATGGTAAAAGCCGCAAAAGTAACACTTATCGGTAAAGAGGTCATTGGTGGAGGGTATGTGACGGTTATGGTTCGCGGAGATGTCGGTGCAGTGAAAGCGGCAACGGATGCAGGAGCGGCAGCGGCGCAGCGCGTTGGTGAACTTGTTTCGGTACATGTCATTCCTCGTCCACATACCGATGTGGAATTGATATTACCACAACGCTCAAGCTCATCGAAATAACGATTGAATCTAACTGTCGCCAATAAATTTCGAAATTTATAATGTTTCGCCACGCACTCGGACTAATTGAAACACGCGGTTTGGTAAGCGCTATAGAAGCAGCGGATACAGCGCTTAAAACGTCACAGGTACAGCTTGTGGGCAAAGAGCATGCTGATGTGGGGCTTACCACAATAAAAATTATTGGTGAAACTGCCGCCGTTCGTGCTGCCGTCGACGCCGCCGCAACAGCCGCTCAGCGAGTCGGTGAGCTTGTTTCGACACACGTAATACCGCGCCCGCACGACGAACTGACACCGCTGTTGGATAACGATTCGGATGATGTAATCGAAGTGGAAAATAATACATCCCGGAGTAAAACCGAAGATTTGTTCGAATCGGTCGATGATGTTGCCGAGTACAAAAACAAGCTTGACAAACTAACCGTACATCAACTACGAACACTCGCCCGGTCTGTTGAGAATTTATCGATCTACGGACGGCAAATATCTGTGGCTAATAAACAGCAATTGGTTGATGAACTTATTCGCGCCCGCTTTGGGTAATAATTTTCGCGCAGGTTTATGGAGAAGTTGAACAGGACACCGGTTATTATAGCATCGGTAATTTTTGCCATAGGGCTTTGGCTCACCGTCAATCTCGGTTTCGATTATACTACGACAAAAGACATTCCAATAGTTATTCAGAATCTCGCCGATGACATCGCTCTCCGGAATACCCCGCCGGAATATGTGCGGGCGCGTATACGCGGAGAAGGATGGAAATTACTCGGTATGAAAATCGGCGGAGATACTAAATATCTAATCGACCTGGAAAATAAGCGATCCACCATTACACTTCAAACCTCTGACGATCTCTCCGATAGAATCCGGATACCGGGTGGAATCGATATTACCGAGATTTCTCCCTCTCAACTAACCCTCGAACTTAAACCGTCAACAGAAAGGCACATTCCCATCGAACCCGTACTCGATGTTACATTCCGTAATGGTTTTGACAGAGTAGGTCCGGTATCTGTATTTCCGGAGAGTGTGATGATTCGCGGAGCCGAATCGGTAGTAGGCGCAATTAATTCCTGGAAAACAGAACCGATCATATTGCGCGATATTCGGGAACCGGTTCAAAAAACTGTTAATCTTTCCGATACATATTCGAGGATTATATCGCTCAGTGAAGGAACCTGCAAAGTACAATTCGACGTACAATGGATCGCTGAAAAAACGATTGCAGGGTTACAGATCGGTGTCGAGGGAATACCGGCAAATCGTGAAGTTATTCTAATCCCACCACGAATGGATGTTATTATCCGCGGGGGAATTGATCGGTTAGCTCCTATAGAGAAAGATAGTTTTTCGGTACAGATATACTACCGGGATATTCTCGCCGATACATCCGGCGCCGTCATACCGCAGATCGAGGGACCGAAAGATGTACGGATAGTACAACGAACACCCGAACGGCTGCACTACGTTATCCGTAGAACACAATGAAAATTTAGAACGGTCTGTCTACCCTTAAAAATACAACCGCCGATGATGCCCGATCTGTTCTCCACGCAAATCCCAACCGTGTATTTCCATCACGCGACCCGAACCCGAATCCAACAGATGTATTCAGCTTATTAAATGAAAAATCACCGAATCCTTCGAATACACCGTCCGTTTGTTCGGCAATTCCGGTCCATCCGGTGTCGAAGAAAAACAGCAAAGTTAATCCGCCGAACAATCCGCGAGGTATAAACGCGAGCTGGGAGAGGATATCACCGCGCACAATATATTCTGCGTTGAGTAGAAGCATGCGATTCCCGAAAAATGCTTTATGTGGATAGGCAGGCAGCGTGCCAAGACCACCAAGCTCGTATATCCGTTGTACGGGTAAATCTCCCTCCGAAGATCCGGCTCGTAATCGAACGTTGAAATTATCATAGGTAGAGATAGGTTGATATCTGCGTACATCCAAAATATATTGTTTGTAATCAAGATCGCTGTTGAGAGATGGAGAGGAATATTCCATCGCCGCCAATGCACTCCAACCGTCCAATCGCCGGGGTGAGGGTTTTATTGTACTTAGATTGAAAGCAACCCGCAGTGCATTTAAACGTCCCTCATCAATCATAGGATTCAAACGGAACGATCTATCCCGCACAAATAAAGCCCAATCTGTCCGGTTTCTCATACTGGAGTGTATTTCGTTTAAATATTGCACCCGTATGTGCGTCGAAAATCGTGGTGAATTCAGATAATGCCCCGTGTAAATTGAAAATCCTTCACGATCGTAGTAATCACGATAATCTCTATGAAAGAAAAACGCGGCAAGGTCGTTTTCACTGCGACCTATAACCCATTCATCTTTTGTATCGGTAAGCGAGTAAACTTCACCTCCTATTTCGATCAAACCATCGTTGCCGGCTGCAAATTGACGTGTCGCGCCGAGTTGTCCCCGCCATCGATGTGCTTTAAATGCATACCCAAGCTGGCCATACAAGGATAGCGCTATCGAGCCATCCCAGTACAAACTTTTCCTGGATCCCGAATTAATAGAAAATCCTTCTACCCGGTTGAAACCCAACCAGAACGGACTAAATTCAATATCCCGTACTGCAAGGTCGTTTTGGAATGCATTGGAAATTCTGTACGGTACACGCTGAACAGGTTTACGCTGTTTATATACAATATCCACATCCACATCTTGCTTTTCCTCTATCCGTCCGGTGATTTCACCGCCGATAAGAAGTACTTCGCCATTGACAGCGGTTGCATCTCCGATAACTTTTCCCCCATCCTGAATAATTACATTACCATTTAATACGAGCACATTGCCTTCGATCTGTCCGCGTACGGTAATAGACCCGTTGCGAACAACAACATTGCCGTCAATACGGTCGCGTTGATCGATAACAACATCACCGGTAAAATGTATAGCGCCTTCTCTGGCATCGAAAGTTATATGCATTTTAGAAGTATCGGGCAAGTCTTTATCATTTTCCTCATAGCCAATCTGCCACATTATTTCGCGCTGGATTCTATCGATAAAATCATCGATCAATTTATTAAATCGTCTGGTTTCTTGATTTTGTTTATCTTCTTCGGTTGTCTGTGCTTCGACCGGGATAGATATAAACAAAGCCAGAATCATTAACAGTATCGCGAATGAGCGGACCATAAGAATACCCTCCGTCACAGAAATTTTTAAAAAACGGATTAAATGTTCCATTACATATTCGTATATACGATATATTCGCATAAATGTTTCGCGGGCATAATAAAAAACCCGGACTGTGTTGATCACAGCCCGGGTCCGGAGCAATCACTTTGAATGCCTATATGGTCAACCCGCTTTTGCCATTGCTTTTGCCTGCATTTTCTCCAATTCGTCTTCAAAAAAGAATTTATCTTCATTGAATGCAGGTTGAAGTTGATCAAGCCAGCTCGCCTTTGGATCATATTTTGCGAAGAACGGACGTTCCACCCAATCGGGGTTACGACCCTGGATAAACCGGAGGACCATAACCTTTTCACCCCGAATTTCGGTGACTCCCTGCACTTCAACTTTACCCGGTGTTGCAGACATACTCGGACCTCGCGCCGTACGACCAAGACCGGACACTTTCTTCCAGGCATTACGGAATATATCCCACGCTTCCACAAGCGGCACCTCGAAATAATTACGCGCTCCGGTATCACGCTCGACAAACATATAATATGGAATTAATCCATATCTGACCTGATTGCGCCACATGGTTTCCCAGACTTCCGAATCGTCGTTTATATGGCGGATAAGAGGAGATTGCGTGCGAATTTGCGCCCCGGTATTACGTATTCGCCGGATTGCTTCCTGCGCTATGGGAGTTTCAAGTTCAACCCAATGGTTATAATGCCCCATAAAAGCAACATGCTTACCGTTTTTGACCAGTTTTTCCACAAGCCGTAGGAATTCATCGGCATCATGGTCGGTAACGAATCGTTGTGGCCAATATGCAACTGCCTTGGTGCCGATCCGGATTGTCTGCACATGATCTAACTCACTGTCCAGGAAGGGTTCCAGATAACGATTGAAAACACGCGTTTTCATGACCATCGGATCGCCGCCGGTGAACAGTATGTCGCTTACTTCTTTATGCTGCCGGAGATACTCTACAAGCTGAGATGCTTCCTTGCTTGCGAACTTTAATTCGCTAATCCCGACAAACTGAGCCCATCTAAAACAGAATGTACAATATGCATGACATGTCTGTCCGGATGTCGGAAAAAAGAGCGCAGTTTCTTTATATTTATGTTGTACACCCGGCAACGGCACTCCGTTGACTTTTGGTACATTAAGCTGCATCTGACCCGCAGGATGGGGATTTAAAGTATACCGAATATCATGCACTTTTTTCTTGAGTTCCTCTTTCGGGGCATTATTGCGCAGCATATCCGCCACAGCATTAAACTCAGCTTCCTTAAGCATACCTTTTTGCGGGAAGGTTAATTGAAAAATCGGATCGGCTGGGATATTGTCCCAATCAATAAGCTCATTCAGAACGTATTGATTGACTTTAAAGGGCAATACCCGTGAAACGACCTTCATCGCAAATCGCAGTTCAGGGTCCAGCTTTTCAAGCTGTGGAATTTCTTCCAAATCCTTCGGAGTATAATGCCGGAATTCGGTATACCCGGTCAAGGGGCTGCTTGACGGCTTTCCCCCACTCTCACGTTCCACCTTAGTTGCGGTTAGTGTCATTCGACACCCCTTTCTTGATTTTTGATAAATAGATAGATAGTATTTAATTAGTAAAAAATATCTAAAAAAGTCAACAGTAGACGCTCTAACTCTTTAATTAACAAGTATTTCTGTCGACGCCCTTGTCAATACTATTATTATAAATAGAGGGATGTGTTGTTTCTCGGATATTATATGGAACGAGAAGGAAGAAGCATAAGAATAGCATTTTAGCAAGATTTACCTTGCTATTCTCTCAGCGGCAATCGGGGTTTAGGCGCTTCTACGCGCTGCGTCAACCTCTTCTACAGCTTCGATAATCAGCGGAAAATAGCGGTCAAGGCCACAATCGAGATTATTACGTACAATACAGGTCCCGTTTTCGGTTTGGTGTCTACATTCGGTACAGACAAAATTGCGTAATTCCACCACATAATCCTCGACTTTATCGCTCGTCACCTTTTGTATCGACCGGATGATCTCCGGTAAAAACTCCTCTACAGCGCAGTATTCGTTGTAATGGAGCATACAATTGCCTTTTCCGTCCGTATCTATACACCGTGCACATACCCGCTGCCGGATCGCCTGAAGATATTGTTCAGTCATAGAACCTCCCATTTTTAGGAAAGAATTAAAATCCGATTATTGAAAATTGAAATAAAACAAAAAACAAGACATTTTTGTCAAAGTATTGCATCTTATTAAAAATATTGCAATTATTATGCCATTGGAATATATAAAGATGCCTCCCCCCGAGGAACGCTCACTTCTATTCTATCGTTTCCTCAATAGATCTGTTCCTCGGGAAAAGGAGGCATGCACCTGACTCCGCCCCCTGATGATTTTCATCCCTGAGCGATCAGGCTCCCCAAAAATTTGACAAAAGATCTTCACGATGAATCAAATAGAACGGAGGATGTATATGTATCAATTTCTCTACGATAGCTTGTGCTGTACAGGATGGGACACACAGCACAGGAGAAGTTTGTATGTTGAGCGGTTTTCATAACCGCCTCCTTTATTACGTTAGCGAGTCGTAATTATTTGTGTACCGTATATTTTGTTGTGCTGACTGATTTTTGCGGACATATGTAAGTTTAGATATTTTCGTAGAAAAAGTCAAGTATTGGAGAAAATAAAATCAATCTTCTCCATCAATTATCCATTGCTCGGAATGAAATTCGAGACCTTCTAAAAAACGAGACGGCTTTGTGAGGATTAACCCGCTTTCACGGTCATACAGGTTTACCGGATATGATATATAGAGATTATCTTTTGCTCTCGTACAGGCAACATACATTAACCGGCGTTCCTCATCCATTTCCTCATCCGACTCGGCAGAGCGGTGGGACGGAAACCGGCCTTCTAAACAATAAATAATGAACACGGTATGCCATTCCAACCCTTTTGCACTATGAATTGTGGAAAGTACAAGAAACTCATCGTCAGCGCCTGTTGGTGTGATATCGGAAATGCTTTCATTCGGTGGTTCAAGCGCCAGATCGGAAAGTAATGAGCGTATCGATCTATAGCGCTCGCATATTGTCTGGAACATCTCGAGATCTTTTTGTCTTTTCCGGTAATCGTCGTATTTATATTTGAATTGAGGAGTGTAGTAACGTAGTATTATCCCGATTTTTTCGGCAGGGGATACATCATCGGGTACTATCTGTTTGATTGTACTAAAAAGATCGGCTAATTTATCGGGATAATTACTATACGTCATCCAGAACTGTTTTGAACGTTCAGAACCTCCGGCGCCGTTCACCTTGTGCTGCAATATATCAGCTATTACTTTTTCAGCCGTTCGAGGTCCGACACCATCAATCAAAAGCATGATTCTGTTCCATGCAACGATATCACGCGGATTTTCAACAACTTTGAGGTATGCTACTATATCCTTTATGTGAGCGGTTTCCATAAATTTAAAACCGCCGAATTTAACATAGGGGATACCGGCGCGTGTAAGTTCAATTTCGAGATCAAAGGAATGATATGATGATCTGAACAGGACGGCGATATCGTGAAGCGGAACATCTTCTTCACGCAGTTCAAGCACACGTTGTACTACGAATTTCGACTGCATGTTTTCCGTGGCTGCCGTAATTATCGAGGGAGTGTGTCCGCCTCTTTTATTGGTATGGAGCGCTTTTTTAAACTTATGCCTGACCATACTATAAATTAGTGCGGAAGAATCGAAAAAGCAAATTCTCCTTATTTTACCAGCACTAACCGTTTCGTCTTTACATAATCACCCGCCTTAAGCTGATACAGATATACACCGCTTGAGAGATGCGACGCATCAAAGGTGACGTCATACGTACCGGAACTTTTTAATTTGTCCACCAAAACCGCCACCTCTTTCCCGACGGCATCGTATATTATCAACTGTACCTGCGATTGCTCGGGTATCGAGTAGCGAAGCTGCGTAGTTGGATTGAACGGATTCGGATAATTTTGCTCAAGTGTTATACGAACCGGAGCCTGCAAATTATTCGTCCCGTTATCATTCACCGACGTAACAAAATAAGCAGATTTGAGCGCTTCGTGTATTGGATTTACCCCAAAGGCCATCTCCGTCACCATATGTTGAATAACCAGTAATGTAGCTAAATGAGCAGATGATTCAAACATCTCATTTATTGCATTCAGGATTCGTTCATCAATGATTTCAATATGTGCAGGGTCTTCAAGATCGATAGGTCCTTCACTATCTATTCGATTATCCAAGTCGTCTGTAAAGACACGTATTGCCTCTTCGTCTAGAATAGCAAGCAGTTTCTCGAGAAAATCGGTATAGTGTTCTTGTAGTATTTCATAGGTGGGTTCCCCGTTGCCAAGGCGCCGGTCAATCACCGCAAGGCGAAGCTCGAAGCTTCGTATATGTAGCATACTTTCTATACCGGCGATGAACTCATAATGCCTCACCAAAAGAGTATCGCTTTCCCTTATATCTTCAACAGATTCCCTGAAAGCCGGGGTGAATTCGGATTCGGACCATGGCGCGTGAAATACTATGCGGGATTGAAGTGCCGCCATGAAATCCTCTATAAGGTCGGGCTCGAATCCATACGCTTCCATCTTGAATAAAAACCAGGGGTATGCTTCCTGTAATATCCGGAAACTAATCACTTCAGAAGCGGTCGAACTCAGATTATGAACATTGGACGCATCGGCTTCATCATTTTCGGGAGGATCGGATCTCTTGCCATTTGCATAATACACCCTGTCATAAAGCGTGCCGTCGGGGTAAAAATATTCCTGCCAGCCGTGTCTTTTGCCGTGTTTAAAATATCCTATTACTTTATAATATACAGTGTCACCATTATTTTCTATCCAATCAATTTCACCCTGGGCCATTTTTCCACCCGGTACCAAAGATACCAAGGGAATATCTATTTCACTTTTACCGTCGGGTCTGCCATATGAATCCCCCGAAGTTCTCCTGTTCTGCGTGGCGCCGGTTTCCGGGTCCTCAAATTCCATTTCAAGCACCCCACCTGCCACATATAGAACATATATAAGCATTTCAAGCGCACCAATTGATTCATAAATTGCAGGTTCGAGGCCTGGGACCAAGTCACATCCCACCGCAATGAATAAGAACAGCATAATCGAGGTACAATATATAACTATTTTGTTTCGCATTTCAATATCTCCTCAAATTCTTTCACATAGTTTATAATCTATGCCAGTTATTTTAGCAACATCAATCGTTTCGTCTCAACACGATCTCCCGCCCGGAGTTGGTACAAAAATAACCCGCTTGCAAGATGGCTTGCATCGAATACGTGTTCATATGTCCCGGCATCCAACTCGTCGTCAATAAGCACCGCTATCTTTCTTCCCAATACATCATATATAGTAAGTGTTACACCCGATTGCTCAGGAATTGAGAACCGTATGGTTGTTGACGGGTTGAAGGGGTTGGGGTAATTTTGCATTAATTCAAAACGTCGGGGCAATCCATCGTCCACCGCAACATAGGTCGGATCGAAATCACCGAACAGATATCGCTCGACGTACCGCCAGTCATCTCCGGTCCAGTCCTCGATCAATCTCATTTCAAGATTATCGTTCGGGTCGTACTGATTGCTGATCCGCGTGGAAAACATCCAATCTTCGCCACCCCAGAAATATCTAATTTCTTCTATGCTATTGCCGCGGCTATCATAGCCATACGTTGTTCTCATTAGATTAATCCATTCATCATCCCAGTACTGAAAAATTGATTCTACTTGATTTCCCTCATTATCATAACTATAAAGATATCTAATTTCGCTCAACCATTCATCGTCAAAATCATCATACCACAAATATACCTGGCTAATGTTATTACCGACTTCATCATATTCATACACGGTTCGGGATTCGGTAAACCATTCCTCGCCGTCCCAGTAATCATAATCAACTCTAAGCAACACCCCGTTATCGTAAACCCATAGTACCCGATAATCGAGATCCCATTCATCGAACCACCAGTAATATCCCCTCACTTCGAGCATCCGACCATCGTCGGTGTAGGTAAGTTCTACTCTCTCAAACGGAATCCACTCGTCTTCATCCCACTCTTCGGTGATTACCTCGATTTCACGACCCTGATTGTCATACGTGAGAAACTCACGCTCGAGATTTACCCAGTCAGATTCCTGTTGATCCCAGTCCTGCCATATAATAATTGATGGATACTGACCGGCGCCCTCATATATAAACACGAACCGGTCATCGTTCACCCACTCACCGTTACTATAAATTTGAAAAATATTCTCAACAATGCGACCGGCATCGTCAATTACCAATAATACGCGCTCCGCATCCTGCCATGTCCCGAAAGCGAACCGTTGCTTGAGATATTCAAGCTCTATAGTAGTCGATGCCTTTGCGATTTGAAAATGTGTGGGAAATCGATATTGACGGGCTCTCTCAAAGTTTAATCTGAATGCCCGTTCCGGTTCGGATTCGATTTGTGCTCTCATTTCGGGCGAACGAATGATGGTACGGTGACGTTCTCTATCCGAACCATAACTTAAGTTGCCAAACAGCACCGTTAATAACAGCAGAATTAACAGTGTACGTGTTGACAAGGTGAGTAAAAGATACCGGTACAATGACATATTGACATCCTCCCTGGATAGTTAGTTTATTATGTAAAAAACATTTTTAGCCAAACTAATTCTACTACTACTTCGTTGCTGCAATAATCCGTAAGTTTTCTAAGGGTAGGTACAACCAAGAGTTAAACCACAAAGCACTCTACTTTATATTATTTAAAAAAAATCTATGAAGCAATCAATCGCGATAAATATTTTGAAAAACTTAGACTAATTTGTCCGATTATCAATTATTTAAAACAACTACCCGGCTCCCCTGCCCCAGCGTATTAAATGTGCGAACTTTTATCCGGTAATCTCCATCGACTACAACCGGTTCGACGTAGAGTGACGAATCTACCGTCGGTTCGGTTCCATCGGTGGTAAATCTGACCTGCAATCCCGGATAGGAAACATTTGCTTTCAACATACCATCTTCGATAACCGCACCCGGAGGAGGTATACGATACCCATACCCGCCGTTTAACATATCCAACCGGGGAAGTTCCCGCTGTCCCAAGCGGTTGGCAAATTTATTCCATTCCACTAAAAGCGCTTCAAGGCGGTCAATCCGACGCTCAATATCCATCCATTCCTGATGAGGATTCCACGCACGTTCCGCAAGAGAGATAATGCGGGGTAATGCCATATATTCCACCCGATCGGGACTTCTGAACGTCTCGCCCCATAATTGTCCCTGCAAACCAAGTATATTTTCTCTGCCACTTTCGGTGAGCTGTTCATACCCTGCATACGCATTCTCCGGAATTGAACGCCCCATCCGGTCTTCGACGCCGCTTTTATAGAGATCGAACGGAATAAAGGAGAACGGATCCGGAGTATCGACAAACCCTGCCCAGAATAACCCTGCTTCTTCGGGATGTTTGTTATACGCGAGATCGAAATAGAAATTGGAAGCGTGCGACATAACGATTTGGTATCCGGCATTTGCTAACTGATATGAATATGATTCCGTTCCGGCGCCCCAGATATTAGACCAGACGTACGGAATAGAATATCCGGCAAAATCGGGATTCAACTCTTTTTCGCCGCCATAATACCCAACAAGTGCAATCTCTTCCCATCCCGACATAACGATATTACGTTCCTCCAGCCTCTGCTTCATCCGGCCGAAGAACCACACCTGCAATTGATCGATCATATCAAGGTCGGGAGAGCTCTCTAACAGCGCAAGACATTGAGGCGAATCAACCCACACTCCCCTTGGTACTTCATCACCCCCGATATGTATCGAGGTCAACGGCGCCGCCGCAGCGCGGTGCATCTCTATTATTTCATCGAATACCACACCAAGAAAACGATACGTCGGTTCCTGGCATACATTGATGACATTGTCCTTCCATCTCTGAACGGACATATATTCCGATTCATCTTCCGGATCGTGGATTCTGTAACGGTCGGCTTCTTCATACTTACCTTCTTCCATCAGGCGATCGTAGCGCGCCTGCATCGCTATCAGAGCGGCGCGCGCATGACCCGGCACATCTATCTCGGGAATTACTTCGATATGCCGTTCCGTTGCGTAGCGGAGTATATCCATATAATCATCCTGAGTGTACCAACCGCTCCCCATCGACATATCCGGATAGGGACCGGAACCAAACGACGGAATAAGGTGATCACGTTCGTCGCGAGTATGTCCTCTTCGTCCTCCCACTTCAGTCAGCTCCGGGAACGCATTGATTGCCAACCGCCATCCCTCATCATCGGTCAGGTGAAAATGAAACTTGTTGAGTTTGTAGAATGCCATCACATCAAGAAGCTTTTTCACCGTCTCAACGGATTGAAAGTTACGGGAGACATCCAGATGTAACCCGCGGTAACTAAAACCCGGGGCATCCTCCACCTCCACGCCGTCGATAGAAATCGAACTACCCGGTGATTTCCACGCCTCAAGCGGCAGGAGCGAACGCAAGCTCTGGATACCATACAATACCCCTGCGGCATCGCTGCCGCTTATTTCAATTCCTTCTTCAGCTACAGACAACATATATGCTTCATCTCCGGATGTTTTTATTATTCCGTCAATCTCTACATTATCAATCATTAACTGAATTTTACCGTTTGCGGTAGCACCGTCTCCTTCACTAAAAGAAAGCCGGGTATTTAGTAACGGCTCAAGTGCGTTCGAGAGATAACGGGCTTCGTTCTCGAGGCCTTCTTGATAATAAATTCCGGTTTCGGCAGTCAATGAAAACGAGCCGTCCAGTTTTTTAACCGATACGGGCGACGGGGTAATTTTGCCTATTTCATCGACAGGTAGTTTGGATAGAAATTTATTTTGCTCGTACACATATTCCGGTGTGGGTACCGGCAGCACATCGTTGCGGTTGCGATTCATTTGTTCCTCACGTACGAACTCTCCGACGATAACTCTGACGGGTACAATCGATCCGTCGGCAAATTCGAAATATGCACCATCCGGCGCATCGATTTTTTTAATGGCTGACCCCAGGGCTTCGAAAGTGAAATCCAGCTCCTCACCCGGCGCCAGCGGCTCAAACTGATCGGTCGGATTGATTTTGTAAAAGTCGCCGTTGATATGTGTTAGTTTTATAGACGGCGGAACGCTTCCGGCGTCGACCATTCGCATAAAGTTGAAATACAGAGTCCAGTTGTCTTCAAGAACTTCATCGCTCTGATTGACGAGCGTCATCCCGGAGCGGAACCGGTTGCCGTCAAGGTAATGGGTTTCAACGTTCCAGTGTAAATGGTAATTATCATCACTCACGATTTTTGTCTCGTTATCACAAGCAATAATGAAAATGAGGATTAATAATAAAATGGATAGAATAAACAGATTTTTCATAATAGATTCCCGGTTATTTGTTGGTAAAATGATAGAAATAAGATAACCGAAAAACCTGAATTATTCCACTTGATGAAACGGTGATTCGTGTGAGATCTCTAAAGATTCCGTTGCCTGCCGTATGGTCGCCATGGTGATGCGTATTGATTAACAGGTCGACCGGGCGCCGCATTCGTTTGCCTGGGTAAGTATCAGAACGGAGTTAACTGCTGATATGTGCAAGATCGTTACGGGTCGGAGAGATTCTGCCGAACTATTGGATCAATTGTACCGCAAGAATCTATTGATGATAACCCATACGGGAATAGCCGAAAACAATCCGGAAAACATGCAATCCTCATACAGATACCACGATCTATTTATTCGCTTTTTACGCGAGAAGCTCCGACAGAAATATCCTGAAATGGAATCCGAACTTCACCGCAAAGCTGCCGTTGTCGAAACAACCGTGCCGGCAAGAATGTACCACCTGCTTACAAAGCGGCGACACATCGACGGCTGCACGCGTATATGTCCGTCGATTCCGGTCGTAAAACCGAAGTGCTTTTCGAAGAAACTTTCATAACAATTCGAAAAATGGGATTAAGCGATGCTGTAGTCCCGGCATTCGGATTTCTAC
>PWYR01000022.1 GCA_003567775.1 Ignavibacteriales bacterium
CGCACCTACGATGAGAACGGAAAGTTCAACCCAATATTTGATGAGTCCATAAACGAAATTATGGAATCCGATACGGTCATTCTTGCGATCGGTCAACAACCGAAATTGAACTTCTTAAAAAAAGCTGACGGGATCGAGCTTACCGCTGCTGGAACCATTAAAGTAAATCCTGATACGCTCGAAACAACAGCGCCCGGAGTGTATGCGGGTGGCGATGTCGCGTTCGGTCCGAGAAATCTCATCGATGCTATTGCAAACGGCAAACAGGCGGCTTTATCAATCGATAATTACCTGCGTGGGCATAAAACAAAAAACACCTTCAAACTACATGTCGAAAAGATTAATACGCGCGACTACCAAACCGCTGTCGGGTATGAAACACTACAACGTAAATCTCCGGAAACTATTCCTATCGACCGGCGCACCGGCATAGTTGAAGTGGAGACAAATTATTCGGAAGCCGATGCTATAGAGCAAGCACAACGATGCTTACTCTGTCATATCCAAACGATATATGATGCCGAGAAATGTATCCTTTGCGGTGCGTGTACGGATGTGTGTCCCGAATACTGCCTCAAACTTACATCGGTTGAAGCACTCGATCTCAATACAAATACTCTGCAATCTCTCCTCTCTCATTATAATTTCTCAAATAATAGATCGTTATCGGCTATGATCAAAGACGATGAGAAGTGCATCCGCTGCGGTTTATGTGCGATAGTGTGTCCGACGGACGCGATGACTATGGAGCGGATGTACTACAATGAAGAAGAGATAATCGAAGTATAAATATAAATCTGTATTCGGAAATCAGAAAAAGGTTGATATCTATGAAACTCATCAGACGTGAATTTCTCAACAAATTAGGCATCGGTTCCCTTATCGCCCTTTTTGCCGGACAGTTCTATATGTGGATTCGTTCGCTGTTTCCGAACGTGAGCTACGGGAAGCTGCGGCGCGTAAAAATCGGTAACCCACAGGATATTCCCGAAGGAATGACATTCCGAAACGATCTGAAAGTTTACATCTTCCGTGAACGAAATACATTCCATGCAATTTCGGCAGTGTGTACACATCTCGGTTGTACGGTTAATCATGTAAATCTTTCGAGGCCGAAAACAGTTCGAATCGGCGACCGGGACATTGAAGTCCGTTCCGAATTCCACTGCCCATGTCACGGCTCGAAGTTTTACGGTGAGGGTACAAATTATACCGGACCGGCGCCCCGCCCGCTCGACTGGATAGAGCTTGAGATTGCTCCCGAAGACGGCAAACTCGTCGTCGATCTCGACCGGAAAACTACCAAAAATTTTAAACTCACAGTGTAATTGCTGCAGGTGAATCATGGAACCGACTGTAAAAGAACTTAAGAACAAAACAAACGGAAGAGAATTATTCTGGACATTGAAACCGAAATCAGAAAAAGAAGCCGGTGAATCTATAGTCCGGAATCTCTTACTTCACTGGTTTCCCGCCAAGACAATGTTAAAAAGTCTCTCATGGAGTTATTCACTCTGGCTTGGAACCATATCGGTAGCATTATTCCTTATACTTGCCGTTACCGGAGTTATCCTGATGTTCCTGTATGTACCGTCAGTAGAACGTGCATATCAGAGTGTAAAAGATATCGAATATGTTGTTTCCTTCGGGTGGTTTATCCGGGCGATGCACCGTAACGCAACGCACTTGATGGTTGCTGTAGTCTTTCTACATATGGTTCGCGCATTTCTAACCGGTGCATACAAGAACGGCGTTGGCGTCGGACAAAACAGACCGCTCAACTGGATCATCGGCATTATCCTTATGTTAGTTACACTGTTTCTGGCATTTACCGGTTATCTGTTGCCGTGGGACCAGCTTGCATATTGGGCGGTTACGGTCGGAACGGATATTGCGAACAAGGTCCCTCTGATCGGTGAACAGATTCGTTATACACTGCTGGGTGGATACGAAATAGATCAAAATACATTAATTCGATTTTATGTGCTGCATTGCTTCTTGCTCCCCGCATTTGTTCTGATACTCATTTCATATCATATGTGGCGTGTACGGAAAGACGGCGGGCTTGCGGTTGTAGATTCAATCGTATTAAATGAAAACAAAGAGAATAAATCAAACGGTTCGAAGAGTAAAACATATTCACTGCTCGGACTGACGACCGGCAGAACAGTTCAAGTTGAAACAACTATTCGCGATGAAGAGAAACATACCGTGAATTCCGTTCCCTCGTTAACACGAAGAATCGGTTTGGTATTACTCGGTACATTTGTATTCGTGGTCATTATGAGTCTTTTCATCGGGGCGCCGCTTGAAGAACCCGCAAATCCCGATGTCACACCGAATCCCGCAAAAGCACCCTGGTATTTTCTCTGGTTACAGGAGTTGGTAACGGTAACTACTTTCACAATCGGCGGCATTACGTTTGACGGAGGATTTATCGGCGGGGTGCTCATTCCGGGTGTTCTTCTTATTTTGATAGGTATATGGCCGTTTCTCGATAAAAGTTCGAATTATGCGACCGGGGTCTGGTTCAGTAAAGTAAGAATGCGGCAAAACATCATCTTTATACTAGTATGTTTTGCAATCCTTGCATTAACCATCATCGGTACCTATATGCGCGGTCCGTATTGGGAATTATACCTACCGTGGGAATCATGGCCTGAACTACCAAATGTATTTTAATAGGTGATATTATGGAGAAAAAAGATTTTCACAAAGATACGATAAAAATTTATATTGCCGGGTTAATCGGATTGATCGCAACGATATTCCTTTATGCAACATATTTTACTCCTGAATGGAAAACGTACCAATCCGGATTTATCCGGTACGTTGAAGAACAATTGGGAAATGAACGGGCTGCGGCAGTCGAAACCGGTATCCGGCAAATCCATATCGAAGAATTGGGACGAACCGATCGTTGCGTTACCTGTCATCTCGGATACAACTGGGCGGGTTTGGAACGTGCGGCGCATCCCTACCGAACTCATCCACGCGAGATTATCGAATTTCACCCAGTCGATGATTACGGTTGTACCATATGTCATAGCGGGCAGGGTTATGCATTAAATGTACAGGAGGCACACGGACTGATCGAACATTGGGACGAACCGAAGCTCGGGAAAGAGATCGAAAGCTTATATCGGCTCACCGACCGGAATGTATTAATGCAAATGAACTGTAATATTTGTCATCGGTATGACGAATACACTCCCGGCGCAGAATATATAAATATCGGTAAGCAGATCATCAAGGATAAAAATTGCCGTGCGTGTCATCACATTAACGGGAGGGGTGGGATCATCGGCCCGGATTTAACCACAGCAGGCGACAAGCAAGCAGCGCAGGTTGATTACTCCCGGCTTGTCGGAAGACAATCTCTATTTAACTGGCACCTGCTCCACTATCGCGACCCGCGTATGATCACTCCTGAGACGGTTATGCCTTCTTTCGGGTTTACACCAAAAGAAATCGTTGCACTAACCCTGCTGACATTGAGCTGGAAGGATATAACACTTCCGCCTCAATACTATCCTCAAGCAGCACAAGCTCTTGCGGATTTCCCTACACCCGAAGAACTCGAACGCGAACGGGCGATGCGTGAAGGTGAGGGAGCATTTTTTGTCGACCACGGCTGCTTTGTTTGCCATTCTGTATCTTCATTCGGCGTTGAGGCGGCAGCCGAGATCGGTCCCGATCTTGCACGTGCCCGCGATAATATTCGACGACGACTCGGGATCACCGTCGATCAATTTATCCAGGAACCGGTCGGTACAATGGCATTGGTTTTCGGCAGTCAGGCAATCCTGACCGAAGAGGAAAAAATACGTGTAACCGAATTGTTGCATCTTGCAAACGATAAATTAATTGAACTGCAACGTGTATCAAGAGAAGGGGAATAAAAACCTACACACCATAAACTCACACTCGATAAGGAGGTCGTTATCATGTCACATAACAATAAATCACTATGGGCAGCAGCAGGTATTTTATTGCTTGTTGTGCTTATATTTATTGGTTGTCCTGCAAAAAAACCGGCAATAGATGTCGGTGATGCAGCGGCGAGAGTCTACGTTCCGCCCGGTAGTTA
>PWYR01000001.1 GCA_003567775.1 Ignavibacteriales bacterium
GCGAATTGATTGAGCGACACCATACGTCCGCGATGCCGGGCCGGGCTTATTTCAGCGATATACATTGGGCTGGTCATAGAGGCGATGCCGACGCCAAATCCGCCGATTATCCGGAATATTACAAACTCGGTCAGCGTTTGTGCAATGGCGGATCCGAGAGCGGAGATAAGAAACAGAAGGGCGGCAAAGATCAAGGTTGACCTGCGACCTGCCCGGTCACTCAGTATCCCGGCAAGCGGTACACCCAGGAAACAACCTACCAAAGCAGAACTTGCCGCCCATCCCATCATAGCCGATGAGAGTTGAAAATGTTGTTGTAAAAAACCGATCGCACCGCTTATGACCGCGGTGTCATATCCGAAAAGCAGTCCGCCGAGGGAAGCTACGAAACACACACGAACCAGAAAAAAAATGTTCCCTGAATCATTCGATGATTCAATATCATTGTTCACGACAATTATTCCATTTTTATTGTAGGGGTCTTCCCAACACGGTTTCGTACATTGCAATGAGGTTATCGACCGGGGTATTGGCTTGTATATTATGGATTGTACTGAAAACGAACCCGCCGCCCTCGCTGAACACCCGCATTCGCTGAGCAACTTCCATACATACATCTTCCGGCGCACCGAACGGTAAGGTGTTTTGTGTATCGACGCCTCCGCCCCAGAACACCAATTTGTCCCCGTATTTTTTCTTAATCGATTCTGCATCCATACCGGCAGCGGAGCATTGAACCGGATTCAATATATCTACGCCCATATCGACAAAATCATCCATAAGAGGCATAACGGCGCCATCGGTGTGATAGAATGTTTTCCAGTTTGTTTTTGAATGCACCCAATCGTTCATTTGTTTATAGAATGGTTTCCACAGCGTCCGGAATAGATCGGGCGAGACCATCGGGGCTTTCTGTGTGCCGAAGTCGGTGCCGCTGATTATAATTACGTCGAGCTTATCGCCGACTGCCTGTAGCAGCAATTCCATGTTGACAATTGTTGTCTCTGTTTGAAGCTCGTATATATTCCGTATATAGTTTGTGTGGGTCAGCAAATACTCGTACCAAAGATTTGGATCCCGGAGACCTTTTGGACTAATCAGGTTTTGCCCGGGCACAAACGCTACGTCGCCAAGCCCGCCTTGTCCAAAATTCATCACCATGCCGTATTCGGTTTCCTCGTAGATACGGGTTGCCTCTTTCTCGATAAAAGCTAAGTCGTCATCGGAGAAAAATGTAAATGAATCAAGCCAGTCTCCCGGATCCAGTGTGTTTTCATCCAAAGGTTCCTGGCGCACGATTGCATCGAAGAAATATCCGTCCTTCGGCATCCGGCCCGAAGGTTGGGCGGTGCGATCGCCTTGTGGATAGATAAGCGTGTAGCCGTCATCGTCGATAGTGGTTTGAAAATCAATTGGAACCATAACGCGGGTGCCGTCGGGCATTGTCCACGGTTTCCATCCTTTATTGATTCGGAAACCAAATATTGTAGAAGGCGTCCATAATCCAATAACATCCACTCCGATTATATTGCGTACATCTTCATCGACATCGCCGAGAAGCTGATACGGTTCATGTATGCGGGGGGGATGTGTGGGTAGTTCTAGTGCCTGCCGGAACTTAGCGTAGGTGCTGGCGGAAATACCGCTCACCCACGTAGCGCCCAGATCGATGGGAGGTCTATCGGGCTGTTCATGATTCAATGCTTTTCGAAAACGTTCTCGTGAGTTCATCTTATTTGCTCTTATTTATTAAGTGTAGGCAACGCACCGAGACGGTCCGGGTATTTCGACCGCATCCTAATGGCGTATGCTTCTATCCATCCCCGTGCTTTATCGGGATGCTCGGTGGCATATACAATTTTTTCGTGATCAAGTTCATTGATGCGGTCATTTGCCGAACGTATAGCATCGAAGCTATTTTGTAACGCCACTTCAACAGGCATACGCTCGGGAAGTACGTCGATGCCGAAGTAACCGGTATATCCCGACATCTTTAATATGTACAGCGCGGCTTCTAATTGTTCCGGTGAAACAACTCCCGCGTTTAGATCCTGATCGTAATTACCCAATGGCTGACTGTTCCAGTGTGAGTGAAACAGACGTCCGTATTCGGTTATTAAACTGAATGCGTACGGCAGATCCTCATATGCCATTTGCATGTGTCCGATTTCCGGGTTCATCCCGACTAACGGGTGATCATCTCTTAATAATTGCAGATTCTCATCGGCGGTTAACAGGGATTCTACTTTTTGTCCGAGTAAAATTCCTTCAGGCGTGGTTCCGTATAATATATGTCCCCGCGGTTCATACGGCTTCGGTTCGAATGCGATGCGTACTTCGGGCACCGTATCCATTGCTTCGGCGATGCCGGCTGCAAAGCGATCGCGCATAGTGCGGAAATCTATACCGAATGGATTTTCATACCCGTCAATACCCGTCCACAATACCGCAAAGTCGGTATCCAGCTCTTTGTTTAATTCAAGTGTTCGTTTCAGTCGTTCAATAGCGAGTTTTCTGACTCCGGGTATCGGTGAACTTAATGAACCAAATTCAAACTGTGCATCGTAAAATAATAACGGTATTACCGTGAGGATCCGGATGCCGGTATCTTTAACGAACTGTTTCCATATATGTAGATTATCCTCGTTAATCTCATTCGGATAATGTGCTTCAATCGCTTCGAGTCCGTACGATTTTAACCGGTATGCAATATCGAGTCGTTCAGGAATACCCAGTTCGGGGACATAACGCTCATGAAATCTTCCGTTGGCGGGAGAGAAGTACCAGATGCCTGCCGAGAATTTAAGTTCCAGATTAAAATTATTAAGATGTTGAACGAATTCGTCCGGAGTTCTCCTTATGTTTTGATCTCTGTGATCTATAATTGCCATAATGTATTCCAGTTGATTTATTGATTGATGAATTTTCTAACGAGTGCAACCGCACCGCTTGCGCTGTCACTGTAACCGTCGGCGCCGATTTCATCGGCAAATTTTTGTGTAACGGGCGCGCCGCCGATAATCACTTTTACATTGTTGCGGATTCCCGCTTCTTTGAGTGCTTCGATTGTTGTTTTCATCGAGGGCATGGTCGTTGTCAAGAGAGCAGAGAGGGCAACAAAGGTTGGTTTCTTTTCTTTTGCTGTTTCGACAAATTTTTCCGGCCGGACGTCTACCCCCAGATCGGTTATTTCCAGCCCTGCGCCTTCCAGCATCGACGCCACCAGATTCTTACCAATATCATGCAGGTCGCCTTTGACTGTCCCGATTATCACACTGCCGAGCGGTTTTGTCCCGCGCTCTGCAAGGATAGGATTAATAATTTCCAATGCTCCCTTCATAGCGCGTGCGGAGATCAATAATTCGGGTACGAAGTAATCATTACATTCGAAACGCCTTCCGACTTCGTCCATTGCGGGTATCAGAAAGTTGGTAATGAGTTCCTGTGGATCGACTCCTTTGTTGATTGCCTGCTCTGTTAAGGATTTTGCAGTTTTTAGTTTGCCATGGATTATGGCGTTATATAAATTTGAAAGGTCTTCCATAGCAGTGCCTCATGTAATTCGACTAAACAGTTTTAGAATTTGGCTCGTACTTTTGATCGAATGTTTTTTTTACACATGTGGTTTCTCTTACCACCAACTCACCGTGCATAACAATTTTTTCTACCGGCATTGTTGTCGGCGATTCAATATTCTTGATTAAAATCTCGGCTGCTTTTCTTCCCAATTCATGCATGGGGGCATGGATTGTTGTCAGTTTCAATGGAGCATATTTTGAAAAAAGAATATCGTCGTTACCTACAACGGAAATCTCCTCAGGTACTTGAATGTCCAGTTCTGTAAGAGCTGTAATGACACCGTGAGCAACAAGATCGTTGTAGCAAACGATCGCGGTCGGGAAATCATTTTGGCTTCTGTCTTTAAAATAATCAAGACAGGTTTGATAACCGTCTTCGAGATGAGCGCCGGCTGGAATGATCATATCGTTGCTGAATACATACGGCGACTCGCTATACGCAAACCGGAAACCATCGATTCGTTCATATGCATGGTATGCATGTTTTGGACCGGCAAAGTGAATAATTTTGGTATGTCCGGTGTCGATTAAATACTTTATTGTATCCTTCATCGCCATTATGTTGTCGATGCTCACCACGTTTGCCTGAATTCCGGGAACGTTCTCCAACAGAACGAAAGGGAAATTGATTTTTTTTAAGGCGAACAGATGTTCGATTTCTGCGGTCCCCTCCAGGACAGGTGCAATGATTGCTCCTTTTATGTTCTGGTTGGAAAAACTCTGTGTGATTTTTTCGGAATATGTGTGATCGCTTTCGGAGCTTGCAAGAAAAACTATATAATATTTCTGAATACAATATTCCATAACGCCGCGGGCAATTTCGGTATAGAATGGATTATCCATTTCACGGATAAGTAATCCGATAGATTTGAAATCCGTGGATTCCGTTCTGATATTGCGTGCGATACCGCTTGGCCGGTAATTTAGCTCTTTGATTGCATCCAGAACTAATTCTCTCGTCTTTGGATTAACCGTCTGTTTCTGATTTAAGACAGCGGATACCGTTCCTATCGATACTCCTGCGTGACGAGCGACATCATCAATGGTTACTCTTTTCAATTGGGGCTCCCTTAATGATGAATTGGGTTATTTACTTTATCTGAAAATAATACTCTTTAGGGCAAAATTTTAAAATAAATTTGACTTTTTGAAAAAACCTTTTTATAATAATGAAGCGCTTCATTTTATATTGAACTGTTTCAATATAAAATTTAATTTTTCAATAATCAAGGTTTTAAAAATTTTTTTTCGCTGTACAAAATTTCAGATCACACCAGTGTATCTGTTATCCAAACCCTGAGAAACCTTATGGTCGAACCAATCCATAAAAGCTGGAGCCATCCCAAGGAGGTCTACGGATAATATGAAAAGATATCTACTTATATTTATTATCGCAACTATCATGATGGGTGGATGTCAGACCGACTCATCGAAAAGCGTCATTGCTTTATTCAGTGATCCCGGAGAATTGGAGGTTCTAGCTTCCAAAGAGGTTAAACGTTACCTGTATCAGCGTTGCAACACTTTATTTGATGTAATTGAATCTGCTAATCCAATGCATGCCTCTATTATAATTAGTTCGAAAGATAATTTGCCTGAGGGATTTGTCGATGAGCATTTATCCGAAAAGATCGAACAATTAAGTGAGCAGGAATACATCGTTGCGACAATCGGGGATGCGAATAATAATAAAAGGATTCTGATATGCGGCGGCGGGCAAACCGGGACATTGTACGGTGCATATCGTTACATTGAATCACTGGGTGTTCGTTTTTATCCGCACGGCGATGTTATACCGGATGAACATATAGCTTTTACCATTCCCGATAATATGCTTATCGAAGGAAAACCAAATTTTGAGCTTCGCGGAATTGTACCCTTCCATGATTTTCCCGAAGGACCGGATTGGTGGTATACCGACGATTATAAAAGTGTTATTGCGCAGTTGGCTAAGATGCAGATGAATTTTATCGGGTTGCATACCTATCCGGAGATTGAACCGTTTCGCGGGTATGAGCGCGCGGAAATTGCAACGTGGATAGGTCCGAAGGATGCAATAAATGAAGACGGCGCCGTCAATGTTGCATATCCCGCGTTGCATTTCAATACAATGGACAGCACGTGGGGATATCATCCCAAAAAAACATCGGAATTTTCGTTTGGCGCTTCTCAATTATTTGATGCAGATAATTACGGGTCTGATTATATCAAAGATATTTCACCCTGGCCTCATACAGAGGAAGAAAACATTATGCTTTTCAATGAGTACGGCAAATTGTTGAATGATGCTTTTTCGCTTGCTCAACGGCTTGGTGTAAAAACATGTCTCGGTACGGAAACCCCGCTCATCCCGCCTCAGAATATTTTAAACCATATGTATCCCGACGGCAACTATCCAGACAGAAAACAAATAACAGAAGAACTATATAAGGGAGTGTTTACCCGAATAAATAAAACACATCCTCTGGATTATTACTGGTTCTGGACGAGGGAGTTCTGGACCTGGCGGGGACCCGAGGAAGAAGATATTAAAAATACGGTTCAGGACGTTAAGATTGCCCTTGATGTCGCGGATAAATTAGAGGTCCCGTTCACACTTGCAACCAGTGGGTGGGTGGTAGGTCCACCGCAAGATCCACTATTGTTTGATCGGGAATTTCCGAAGTCAATGCCCTTTAGTAGTATAAATCGTATTGTCGGATATATACCGGTCGATACAACGTTCGGACAGATCACGAATCGTCCGCGGTGGGTAATAACATGGTTGGAAGACGACGCCGCAATGATATCGCCCCAGTTCTGGGTGGGACGAACGCGGAAGGATGCGATTGATGCTTTACGATACGGTTGTTCGGGTTATATGGGGATTCACTGGCGCACAAAAGTATTATCTCCGAATTTTTCGGCTCTGGCACAGTCGGGTTGGGAATTCGGTGAGTGGAAAGAATTTGCGCACGATACAGTGCGGCACCTGCCTGCACGGGATTTTTATCTGGATTGGGCTGAAGCACAATTCGGCGAATCCGTAGCTCCGGAGATGGCGGATATTTTTGCAAAGCTCGACGGCTCCGACACCGGTGAGTATCATCACGGAAATCTTTTCCGTCCCTCCGGCTGGTATGACCGATCGCCGGGAGTGGTAAAAGTGATATCGACTCCGTGGGATGAGGTGAAAAAAGAATTTGAATTTTTAGAAACGTTCATTGAGCTTGGCGACGAGCTACAGGGACAGGGTTACAGAGAGAGATATAATTATTGGCTGAACATGTTTCTCTATACCCGCACAATGGCAGAGGTTGGTTGCAAGCTCGGCTTAATTGAATCGTACGTAGAAAAAATGAGAGCCGAAACCGGTCACGCGAAAAAGATTCAGGTGATCGTGAATGACATTCTTCCCCTTAAGGCATCCGCCGAAAAGAAATGGGGAGAGATGGTAACCTATTTGCTGCAATCTGTATCTACATCCGGTGAACTTGGAATGATTGCAAATATGGAAATGACAAGTCTGAGCAGTTATCGATTGCTTGACAGATTTAACGAGGAGCTTTCGAAAATAATCGGTGAACCGTTGCCCGAGTCGCAGTTCTGGTCGGATTACAGAGGTGAACCGCGGCTCATTATTCCTACCCGACGATCATTACTTGAACACGGAGAAGATTATGTTGTGCGTGCAATGGTGCTTTCTTCTGAAGCTGTTGCGCCTCCGGTCCTATACTGGAAACCGCTGGATAGAAAACGGTATAGTAGAATTCAATTCGAACATATCGATCGGGGCGTCTACCGGGCAGCAATTCAGTACGATAAAATCAAGGGTAACAGTTTTGAATATAATGTGCAGGTGAAATTATCAAATAATGAAAACCTGATTTTTCCCGCTGCCGCGCCCGATCTTAATCAAACCGTCGTAGTGTGGTGATACTATTGACTAATAAAATAATGTTCAATTAAAAAGAAATCGATCATAATGAAAATCCGAAAACTTTTATTAATTATTATTCCTGTGTTGCTCTTGTCTCTGCAAGCGAATGCTCAGCGACAGGTGATTCAAATACCCGATATCCCCGGTTACATTACATTGAAGGGCGATCTTCATACGCATACCGTTTTCTCCGACGGGCTTGTCTGGCCGACGTTTAGAGTGAATGAGGCATGGCGTGACGGTCTTGACGTGCTTGCATTAACCGATCATCTGGAATATACGCCGTTTTCTGCCGATGTAAAGGTCGATGCAGCGAGACCGTATGAGATCGCTAAGACACTTGCATCACGGCACGGTTTATTGCTGGTACAGGGGGTAGAGATAACGCGTGGAATGCCGCCGGGACACCTCAATGCAATTTTCCTTGAAGATCCTGAAAAGCTCCGGCTGGATGATGTAACCGAGGTTATGAAAGAAGCGTTGCGTCAGGGAGCGTATATTTTCTGGAACCATCCCGGTTGGAGAGGACAACAACCCGACGGAATTACCAGGGTATATGATTTACACCGGGAATGGTTTGGTAAGGGCTGGGTTCATGGTGTGGAGTTCGGCAACGGTCGGACATATTATCCCGAGGTAATCGACATAGCCCGTGAACACAATCTTGCAATTCTGGCTAATTCGGATGTACACGGAACAACCGCTGATTCTTATACTCCGGGCGCCGTCTCACATCGTCCGTTAACGCTTATATTCAGTAAAGAAAAGTCAATGACGGCGCTACGCGAAGCGATGTTCGAGCAGCGTATGGTTGCGTGGATACAGAATATTCTCGCCGGGAGTGAACAGTGGCTCACGCCGTTATTACAGGCATCATTGGAGGTGGAACCGCCGAATACTGTTGTCGGGGAGAACAAATGGGTTACAATACGAAATGAGTCGGCTTTTCTGATTCATCTCGAAAAAGATGATGATGAAGCAGCCGGACCGAATTCTATAAGATTAGAGCCGCTCACCACGGTTGTCGTTCAAATCCCCCGGGATGTAAACTCAATTCGTTATAATGTAGTGAACACTTTCACCATTGAAACAAGCGGCCCATTACTTTTGGATCTGGAAATTCCAAAAACGTTGATAGACTGAAAAAGCATGATTTCTTATTCCTATTTAAGGAGAACGACTATGACTCGATATATATTATTAACATTTCTTTTAGTATGTGCGATGGCGGCGCCGGAGTTGCACTCTCAGGAGAAATTAGGACAAACGGGTTTTCAATTTTTAAGCGTCGGCGTCGATGCGCGGGCTACGGCGATGGGTGAAGCATTCACCACACTTGAGAGAACATCGGCGGCGTTATTTTATAATCCGGCAGGCATTGCACGTTTGAACTCAACGGTAGATGTGCGGGTGAATCAACATAAATGGATAGCAGATATTCAATATATTTCCGGCACCGCGGCGATGAAGTTTTTTAATGGAAGGTATGGTGTGGTCGGACTTTCCTATCTCATACTCGATTACGGAGAATTTCTCGGCACACGGGTGGCGGATAATGAGCAGGGATTTATCGATACCGGAACATTTAAACCGACTGCTACGGCGATAGGACTTGGCTATGGTATTGAATTATCGGAAAGTTTTTCAATCGGAGGCCAGGTTAAATATGTTCACCAATCTCTGGGCAGCAGTGTAGTGCCGATTGAGTTTATACCCGGTGTTGATCCCGAAGATCTGGAAACTACCGACCAGGATTATTCAATGGGAGTTGTGGCGTTTGATTTTGGAACGCGATATGATACGGGGTTCCGCAGTTTAGTATTCGGTATGTCGATCCGGAATTTTTCACAGGAGATTAAGTATGAACGGGAGGGTTTTCAGCTTCCTCTTACGTTTAAGTTCGGAGTTTCGATGGATGTCCTGGATTTTTTCCCGGAAATGTCTGAAGTTCACAAATTAATTTTATCCATCGATGCGTCTCACCCGCGTGCCGGTCCTGAATATGTGAGTTTGGGCGGTGAGTATATTTTTATGCAAATGCTTGCGCTCCGGGGAGGATTTGTCACGAACCACGTGAACGATGCGGCGGGATTCACATTTGGTTTTGGAGTTTCGCAATTCGGTGTGGGCTTAGATTATTCATATAATCCATTTTCGGTGTTCAACGATATTCATCGTTTATCACTGCACTTAACATTTTAGCATAATGAAAACATTTCTAATTTTAATTTTTCTTAATTACGAAAATAATATGGAGCTACCATGAGTATGAAATTAGTTCCTCGCATCTTTTTACTGATGTTCCTTCCGTTTTTCCTTTTAGCACAATCGGGAAAAATCGAAGGTACAGTAACAGACGCTGAGACAGGAACGGCACTGATCGGCGTTAACGTTGTAGTCGAAGGAACATATCTTGGCGCTGCAACGAATCAAGAAGGGCATTTTGCAATATTAAACGTGCCTCCGGGCACGCATACCGTGACTGCTTCTATGATCGGCTACGACCCCGTAAGAGTAATCGATGCCCGTGTAAACATTAACCAAACGACAACGATAGATATGGCATTGCGTGAAACTGCTTTCGAGTTGGAGGAAGTAACTATCGTTGCCGAGCGACCGATAGTACAACGCGACGTATCGGCAAGCGTGATTTCCATAGAATCCGAAACAATTGAGAATTTACCGGTGCAGTCGATTGATCAGGTATTATCTCTCCATGCCGGTATACAGATGGGAAACGAAGGTATCATAGTCCGGGGGGGAGGCGCACGGGAAACGAGATTTATAGTCGATGGACTGTCGATGGATGATGAACGATCCAATATACCCTATACGGCAGTGAGTCTCAGTTCGTTGCAGGATGTACAGATACAAACGGGTGGGTTTAATGCAGAGTACGGCAATGTCCGGTCGGGTGTTGTGAATATCGTGACGCGAGAGGGATCGGCGGAGCGATATTCTGCCCGTGCAATCATTCATTATAGTCCGCCGCAACCGAAAAATTTCGGTCCGTCGGTATACGCAATGGACAGCTACTTTAACAGACCATATACGGATCCCGATGTAATGTGGACGGGAACAAACAGCGGTGCGTGGGATATATATACCCAGAGCAGATATCCGGAATTTCAGGGCTGGAATGCAGCTTCAGAGAGAACCATTGCAGACGGCGATCCATCGACGGATTTGACTCCGGAACAATTGTACAGAATCTGGCAATGGTATCGCCGTCGCGATGGTAATATACAAAAACCGGACTATACAATCGATGTCGGACTCGGCGGACCGGTGCCGTTTGTGAGTCAGGTGCTCGGTGATATGCGGTTTTTCGCGACATACTTCGAAGAGCGCGAAATGTTTGTCTTTCCGCTCGCGCGCGAAAGTTATAACGATAGGCATGGTCAGATTCGCCTCACCTCCAATATAACTCCGTCGATAAAATTAAGTATTACCGGTTTATACGGCGAATTCCATTCGGTGTCTCCCTATACATGGATGACAACCCCGACCGGTAGATTGGTAAGAAGCCAGAGTGAAGTAGCGGGTCTCGCCTCAAGTTCGGCTTTGTATATGCCGGGTTATTTCAGTCCGGGTTCTATATATAGAAATATGATCGGTATGAAGCTTACCAATGCAATATCACCGAAAACATATTACGAAGTCCGCGTGCAATATAATTCAAACCGGCATAATGTATTCCAGATAGCCGATCGTGATACGACAAGAAAATATGAGTTATGGCCGGGATTTTATATCGATGAAGCGCCGGAAGGATACATAGGCCATACGCACGTACCCTCACAAGGTTTGAGTTTGGGGATGGGTATAGGAGGGTGGATGAATTTAGGACGTGACACCACAAAAAATACAACCACTTCGTTCAATTTTGATATTACGAGCCAGGTTGCGACAAGTCATCAGATTAAAGCAGGTGTCCATTTTACCTATAACGATTTTCGAATTCGTTCATATACCGAAAATCCGGGGATGGATACATGGAATAGGACGCAGATATACGACGTATTTCCGTTCCGGGTTGGCGCCTATGTTCAGGATAAAATGGAGTACGGCGGGTTCATTGCGAATATCGGCTTACGGTTAGATTATTCGGATCCGAATATCGAATGGTATGACCTGAGTATATACGATGTATATTTCGCACCGGGATACGGGAACCGGATAGAAGAAGACGTTCCGCGGAAACGCGTCGATCCGGTGTGGAGTTTGAGTCCACGGCTCGGCATCTCACACCCGATCACCGAAAATTCGAAGCTGTTCTTTAACTACGGTCACTTCCGGTCTGAAGCAAGCTCGACATTACGTTTCCGGCTCCAGCGAGAATACAGCGGTCTGGTTACCTCTATGGGTAATCCCGGTTTGCATCTCGAAAAGACGATTGCATATGAACTTGGCTACGAACAGAATATGTTCGATAAGTTCCTGCTGAGGTTGGCTGCATACTACAAGGATATCTCGGATCAACCGGGATGGGTCTATTATGAAAGTTTCGACGGCTCCGTACAGTACAATGTCCCTGAAAATCTCAACTATAGGGATATCCGGGGTGTTGAGTTAACCCTCGACAAGCGCGCCGGAAGATGGTTTACCGGTTTTATTAATTATACGTATGATGTTCGCACCAGCGGCTTCTTCGGGTTTCTGCAGTACTATCAGGATCCGACAAAACAGCGGGATTATCTCCGGAGAAACCCCTATCAATCACGTCCGCGACCGCAGCCGTTTGCCCGCGCACACATGAATATACGGACGCCGGATGATTTCGGTCCGAATTTTATGGGTGAAAATATACTGGGTGATTGGAACATTAGCGTACTTGCCGATTGGAGAGCGGGCGCATTCTATACCTATAATCCATACAGCATACCCGGCGTCGTCGATGACGTGCGATGGAGAGACTGGTATAATGTAGATGTGCGGATTATGCGGAATTTTAAAGTAATGAATTATGGCTTCCAGTTATTTATCGATATATCTAATGCTTTTAATATCAAACATATGAATATGGCCGGTTTTTCAGATCAGTACGATTGGTATGATTATCTCGCCAGCTTAAGATTACCATGGAGGGATGGAGTTTTCAAAGGAAATGATAAAATCGGTGACTACCGACCCCGCAATGTACAATTCGACCCGCTCGAGGCAAATCCGAACAACGATCCGGAAATTGCACAGCGAAATCAAGAGCGTATCGATACACGTGCATATATTGATAATCCAAATATTGAAGCATTGACGTTCTTAAATCCCCGAAAAATTACGATTGGATTCAGGTTAAATTTCTAAAAACAGTTTCGAATATTTACAAGGAAATATGAGATATGCAAAAGAATAAGCAAAAAACTCTGTCACTATTCCTGATTCCACTTTTGGCGTTGCTCTTTCTGCCATGGGACTATGCAACGGCTCAGGTGGAAGGAACCAAAACGAGACATATCAGGATCGGTGAATTACAAAATCATTACACTGCCTACGGTTCCGAACGCGCGTGGAATAACAACTTCTATGAAGGCCTGCAATGGCCTGCATGGTATCCATATCAGGATAATGCAGTTATCGAGCGTTTCTGGTTCGGGGTTCGTGACTTCGTCGATGCGAACGGTCATAACTGGGGTACGTATGCAATTCATTCTACAGCCGGTTATGTGGACAATTCATTGTTTCCGGTTAAACATGAACAAATCGCGAGATTTGAGCCGCCGTCGGTTATTGTAGACGGTATTAATGTAACCGCACATCATTTGCAGCAAATCGACGGTTATGATCCGGACCAGTTGCCGGATCGAATTATTACAAATGTTGTAAACACCTCAATGGGACTCACGGTAACCCGTCGCATTCTGGCGTTTAGTCAGCAATATCATGATAACTATCACATATTGGAGTATACATTTGAAAACACGGGAAAAACCGGATATACTGACGAGGTAAGACTGCAACAAACGCTCAATGATTTATATGTAAGCTTTCGGGCTCGCTACAGTTGCGGTCGTGAGGGAACCTGGAGTATCGGTCACAGTCAGACGTGGGGTGCACATACCTGGATGACCAAGCGGGGAGAAGATTATCCCGAACACGCAGGTCAGCCGATAACCGAAGATAATCCGATTGTCGATTGGCTGCGGGCGGGTTTTGGCTGGGCAGGACAAAACCGTAATAATTCATGGGATAATATCGGCGGTCCGTTCAGAACGGGCGACGGCCGTTTGCGTTCGGTGCAACATGTCGGTCAGGGGGTTCTGCACGTAGATAAAAGTGGTGCGGATAAATCGGACGACCCGTACCAACCGTTTTTGCTCGGATGGCATTCCGGTGACTCCTATCCATCTATCGGAGATATGTCACCGGGTTCCGAGTCGCAAATGGAATTGCTGTATGAAATGATAGCCGGAGAGCCGTATGGTGCAGGCGGAAACTACCGGATGGATGAAGCATATATGCATCAACACCTTGATCCGGGTGCATCGGTAGGGGTAGGCGGTGGTGCTGCCGTATGGCTGTCATTTGGACCGTTTACTCTGGAGTTTGGAGAGAGTATTACCATCGTTATTGCAGAAGCAGTAGACGGGCTGAGCAGGGAAATGGCGGAGCAAATAGGACGGCGTTGGAAACAAGCTTTTGACGATCCATCGGATACCGGACCGTTTACCTTGCCCGACGGTTCAACAACAAACGATAAAGATGAATTTAAAAACGAGTGGGTCTATACGGGTAAAGATTCAATTATGCAGACTTTCGGCCGCGCATACAGGAGTTACAATAAAGGGTATAACATTCCGCAGCCGCCAATGCCGCCCCCTGTATACGATATAACTTCCGGCGGTGATAGAATTATGCACCAATGGGCGCCCAGTGCATCTGAGGGTGAACCGGGATTTGCGGGATACAGGATTTACAGGGGCGTCGGCAGAAGGGATACAACATACCAGAAAATTGCCGAGGTTGGACCCGGTGTAACGAGTTTTGATGACACCGATGCCCGGCGGGGAGTATCGTATTATTATTACATTACCGCTTATAACGACGGGAGCAACAACACAAGCGGAGAAACCAATCCAATGGGTGGATTAGAAAGCGGTCGTTTTTATACCCGCACCACGGAGCCGGCGTTCTTACAACGTGAAGCCGGGCGATCGCTCGATGATATACGTGTGGTGCCGAACCCGTATAATATCAGAGCGAGACATTTGCAGTATCCCGGTGAGCCGGATAAAATTATGTTTCTCAATGTTCCGGGTCAGTGCACCATACGAATATACACCGAGCGGGGTGATTTGATAGAAACGATCGAACATACCGACGGCAGCGGCGATGCAACGTGGCAATCAATAACGTCTTCCCGTCAGATTGTTGTTAGCGGAGTGTATATTGCGCATTTCACGGTGACCGAAGATCAGCATGATTCGGCAACGGGTGAGTTGTTATACCGGGCGGGCGATACGGCATTTAGAAAGTTTGTTGTGATTCGATAAATCGAAAAATAATTTTAAGAGGTTAAAATAAAAATGAAAGTCAAAATTATTATAACAGCGGTCTTAGTTGCGGCTTTGTTTATAAGCTGTGACCAGGACTACCCCGATTCGTTGTTCGATCCTGATTATACGGGGAAACCTGCACCGGTAATTAGTTCGGTTGATCCGGCGGATAGCTCACTCGCGGGCGTCGGGATTATTACAATTTCGGGCAGTAATTTTTCTCCGGTTAATCATGAAAATATGGTGTATATCGGAACGAAATCGTCGAAGGTACTCGAATCCTCGGAAACGCAGCTTGTGGTGCAAGCGCCGAACGAAATCGGAGATTCGTTATTATTGCGTGTTGCTGTTACGGATGCAATTAACTTCAGTAATACGCTATATTATTCCCTGTTACCGGCTATAGAGACGTACGGCGATCTTTCAGAGAATCAGATGCCGTGGGGCATTGCCGCCGATGCCGATGGTAATGTATATGTTTCCGTCTCGAGGGGAGGAAATTCGGAAGGAGTGCAGAAAATTCTTCCCGATGGAACATTGGAAGAATATGTCCCGCCGAGAATTCCCCGGTACGATGGTATGAAGTTTGGTCCTGACGGCCATCTTTATCTGGTGCGAAATATCCGTCTTATAGCACGGGTTCCGCCGGGTGGAGGAACAGAGGAAAACTGGTTGCCGTTTCCTGCCGGCGCACGGCTTATTGATCTGGATTTTGATGAATACGGTTATTTATGGGCGGTTGGAAATAACGAAGTAATTTACCGTGTTCAAATGGATGATAAAAATATTGAAGCGTTTGATTTTGTCGCGGATATAAAGTCCGTACGCTATTTCGGCGGTTATCTTTACGTATCTGCCATTACTCAAACCGATAATAGCGAACAGTCGAATATATGGCGATTCCCCATTGATAATACAGGAAATCCCGGTGATCCGGAAATATATTTTTCATTTTCGGAAAAATACAACAAAAACAATGCCGTTGCACTTGCCATCACATTTTCAAAAGATGGACATCTATATATCGGGACCGATGGCCCTGATGGTATTATAGTCGTAAATCCCGGGGGTAATGAGTGGGAGCCGCTGTATACCGGGCTTATTTTACCGAAAGGTTTTGCGTTTGCCTGGGGAGATGGACCGAACCTGTACTATACACGGGGTGAGACGGGGAATATTTCACAAGCGCTCATACGTGTCAATATGCAGCGTGAAGGAGCACCGTATTTCGGTATTGAGTAATAGTTTTTTTAAATCGCGAATAAGATAAAAAGGAGGTGACGTTAATAAATAAAAATATAATTAATATTTAAAAATTTGATTTACCTATAAGGAGATGTAAAAAAATGAATAAAATTGCTTGTTATGTTATTATAATGTTGTTCTGTGTTCCTTTCATCGGTTTAGCGCAATGGGAGTACGAAACGTTCATTGCAGATACAATGTTTCCGGCAAACGGCTGGACACACGGTATAGCCGTTGACGGTGAGAACAAGGTTTGGTCTCATAGTTATTTTACCGTTCTTAGCAGCTTTGTGACGCAGGCGGGCGATACGATCGGAGTCGATCCGCTGTGGATAATGGATGAAGACGGCGCGCCGGTAGACAGTATTAAGTATGTGATGCTTGACGGTGAAGAATTCCCGCTTCGCAACGGACGGGGTTTACGCGCCGATCACGAGGGTAATATTCTTGCAACATACGAAGACCGTATGTTCAGGATCAATCACAAGACGTTCGAGGTAATGGATCATTACCAGCATCCGAACAATCTTGCACTTACAGCGCCGGGCGTCGATGCCGAGGGTAATATTTACGTTGGTACGGTATTAGCCGAAGCTCCGGTGCGTGTGTACGACGCCGA
>PWYR01000102.1 GCA_003567775.1 Ignavibacteriales bacterium
ATTGTTGCTTGTATTCTTCACTGATATATGCGCTTCCGGATTCAAAATGAAGTCGCTCAACCATTTCCACGGATAATTTCTGCTCAAGTTCGGCTTTTTGGCTTTCGAGTTGCTCTATTTCGTTTTGCATAGCCGTTTGTTCTTCCTGGAGTCGATCCAACTCGTCGTTTAATGGACCAAGTTGTCCGAAATAGAGATATAAAAGCAGAATCAGTAAAACTGCTGCTATGATTGAGGCGATTATTGTGGGTATCTGCATGAATTTCCTCCTTTCAAAAAGTGAATATTCGAACAGCATACACCATACTAATAGCATACTTTATTTATCATAAAAAGTCAATATATTTAAACTTTTGAAAATGTTCCTATGTTTTATATATTATTAATTATAGAATTTTAACGCAGTTAACTCTTTTTTAATTTATTCACGGAGTGGGATGTATCGCATAGTTTATTATATTTTAATTATAATGTTGATGGGTGGATCTGTATCTTTTCAGCTTGACTCCCAAAATCAACAAGACGATCGTACTCTCTATCGTATGGCACAGCAATACGAACGTGCGGGCGATTACCGGAATGCTTCACGGCTCTATGAGCGTCTCTATTTGAGAGATCCCGAAAATACTACTTATTTTGACGGTTACCGGCGTATGCTGATGCAATTACGGGAATATGACCGCGCCATTGCGATGACCGAGGAACGCCTCGAACGGAATCCCTATGATGCAAATCTGCTCAGCACCCTCGGGAGTATGTATTATCAAGCTGAAGAGAGGGAGAAGGCATTCGATATCTGGGAAGAAACACTTGCCATTCAACCGCGAAATATTGTGCCATATCAGCAAGTCGCTTCCCGTATGATAGAAAACCGCCTGCTCGATCAGGCAATAGAGGTTTACAAACGGGGACGCGAAAATGTGGGACAGTCACATCTCTTTGCAAATGATCTTGCTTTTCTGTATGCATCTACTATGAATTACCGTGGCGCGACACGTGAATATTTGCTGATGCTCGAACACACTCCACAACAATTGAGTTTTATTCAATCCCGTATGTCGATGTATGTTCTTCGGAACGACGGACTGGAACAGGCAATTGAAGTAGTAGAGAATATAGCTGAGCGGAACCGCGACAAACTGCAATTTCAACGCCTGTTAGCATGGTTGTATCGCGAGGGGAAAGACTTTGAACAGGCATACAAAATTTACAAACAAATAGATCGTTCGCAAAATGCGCGCGGCGCCGAATTGTATTCATTTGCACAGACGGCATTTCGGGAACGTGAATATGAAGTTGCCGCGATGGCATATCGGGATATTCTCGATCAATATCCTGAATTTGAAAGGACTCCGCATGTGCGGTTCGGGTATGCCCGGTGTCTCGAGGAGGTAAGTCTCAAAGCCGATTCATTATACAAAACCGTATATCCCGTATCGCCTCCGGCAACCGATGATCGTATAACGGAAATGCGAACTTCCTATGACCGCGTTATCGATGCATACCGGAGTCTTGTACGGGATTATCAAGGTACATCTATCGGCGCACAGGCATTGTTCCGTATCGGTTTGATACAGTACAACCGGCATTTCGATCTCGACGGCGCCCTTGAGACGCTGCACGAGGTAGTCCGGTTGTATTCACGCGGTGATATATATATGGATGCACGCGCGGCGCTCGGTGAACTTTATATTGTACGCGGGTCGCTCGATGATGCGCTTACTCAATTCGATTCATTAATCGAATCGCAGCACGTGACCGGGGAATATAAAGATCTTGCTGTGCTGCGGCGCTCTGAAATATGCTTTTATCGTGGAGAGTTTGATGAAGCACTTGAAGAACTGCAGGAACTTGTGCGAAAATCACATTCAAGTTATGCGAACAATGCAATAGAACTCCAAACATTTATAATAGAGAATCGGGAGCCGGCTCTCCGCGGTGTTCGCTCCGACGATGCACTTGCACTGTATGCGCAGGCGATGCACCAAAAACGACAGCAGCGGTACCCGGAAGCCATTTCATCGCTGGAGCATATCGTGGAAGAATATCCGAACGCACTGCTTGTCGACGATGCATTGCTTACTATCGGTGATCTGAACTTTTCAATGCGGCGTTTTGACGATGCGATATCGGCATACCGGCGAATACAATCGCTTGAAGACAGATCGATACTCCGGGATCGCGCGCTCATGCGCATCGCTGAAGTGTATCATCACGGAACCGGAGACCGTGAACGAGCCATCGAAGCGTATGAAGAACTGATTATCGAACACCCGCGATCGATGCTCGCAACCGAAGCAAGGAAGAGAATCAGGTTGCTGCGAGGGGATCCGAGCTGATGTTGGTTATTAGTTAATTGTTATTAGTTATTTGTTCATTACACGGATAAAGAAATGAATTTACCGTATCGCCATCCAGCTATGGTGTCCATTGGCCTTTACTCGATGAAGATTTATCAATAGACGGTTTACTGGGAATAAAACATTATCCAAATCGTAAAGAGGAAGCATCTTAACGTTAAAATAATAAATCAACAATAATAAATCGTTGGCGTATGAGAAACCTGTTTATTTGTGCAGTCGCTTTTTTGATTCTGAAAACATTTCCTTTAGCATCGCAGGACATGATGCTCATTCCGATGGACCTCAGGCAGACCGAGCATCTGAAAGCGTACGGTATTGCGTACATGGCATTGGAAAAACAAATCGATGTAGATTGGTTATTGAATTATCGCGGCGGGTCGTTCCTTTTACAGTATCACGATGTGATTGCGCGGGAATGTCGCATACGAAATGTCGGTTATGAAACGATATCAGGAACACAGGCGGCGCAGATCTATGCCGAAGTTCAGGCGGAAGACGCCAATATGGATGTCGTGCGATGTGAAACGCCGCCGAAAATAGCGGTGTACGTTCCTCCGGGATTTCAGCCGTGGGACGATGCCGTCACGCTTGCCCTTGAGTATGCCGAAATCCCGTATGAAAAAGTTTTTAATAAAGAAGTGCTCAATGGCGATATCTATGAGTACGATTGGCTTCACCTGCACCATGAAGACTTTACAGGACAGTATGGTAAGTTTTATGCAAGCTATTCAAACGCTCCGTGGTATATAGAGAAAGTACGCACCTACGAACAGATTGCAGCGGAATTGGGTTTCGATAAGGTTTCCGAGATGAAATTAGCCGTGGCGCTTGCGATCAAAGAATACATTGCCTCAGGCGGTTTTGTATTTGCAATGTGTTCGGCAACCGATACATTCGATATTGCGCTTGCTGCGAAGAACGTTGACATAGCGGATGTGATGTATAACGGTACACCGCCCGATCCGAATTTTAACGAGGAGCTGGATTTTTCACAGACGCTTGTGTTTGAGAATTTCGAGGTTGAGGAAAATCCGCTGCGTTACGAGTTCAGCAATATCGATATTCCGCCGACCGATATGGGACCAAGCGTACCGCGAGAAGCGGATTACTTTACGTTATTCGAATTCTCCGCAAAACACGATCCGGTGCCGACTATGCTAACGCAAAATCACGTAAACGTCATATCGGGGTTTATGGGGCAGACCACCAACTTCGACGAACAGTTTATTAAACCGCATATTGTTATTATGGCAAAGCGTGAAGGGAGCCGCGAGGTGAAGTATATACACGGTCAGCACGGACGCGGGACATTCACTTTTTACGGCGGACATGATCCCGAAGATTATATGCATGCAGTCGGTGATCCGCCGACCGATCTTTCGTTGTATCCCGGTTCTCCGGGATATCGCTTAATATTGAATAATGTGTTATTCCCCGCAGCACGACCGAAACCGCAGAAGACCGATGTCTTCGATTCGGAAACTATCTTGCCGTTGTTCGGTGATGCACAGTGATTTAGTTAATGGTTATTTGTTATTTGTTAATGGTTCGAGGCGTTATTCCACCATTAACCATTAACTGATAACCAATAACCTCCGATTAATAATAAATAATCAATAAACAATAGTAAACAAAATAATGCCCTGGATTATAAGTACACATTTGACGTTCGGAATAGGAATAGCATTATTTTATTTATATTTTTTCTTTCACTTGCGTAGTTCTCTCAAAGCGCTTGCCGGTGAGAGTGCAACAAAATATGTTAAACTAACCATTCCCATTCTTATCTATTTTAACCTTTTCCCGCTTATTACCATCGCCGGATATATGATAAATCCATCGTTTATTACCAATGCCGTTGCAGGGTATGTCCGGGTGTTCGATCATTTTTTTGTAGCGCCATACTGGGTGGGTTTTGCATTCGTCGGACAGATGCTTCTGTTTATGCTTGTTCTGGATGGGATGAAACTTATAGTATTACCGGTTTACTTAAAAAATAAAACTCAATGGCTTCGCACTAAATCATACGTGTTTCTGGGTGTGGCTTTTTTTCTCATTGTGTACGTTCCGTCGAAAGCATATTTCGATACGAATACCGTCCGCGTCATCGGAAAAGAGTATAGCATACCCGGACTTCCCGAAGAGTTGGATGGCGTTCGCATTGCACACATAGCCGATCTGCAGGCGGATCCGCGCACGCGGGAAAAGAAGCTCAACCGGTATATAAGAAAAATAAACAAACTTGAACCGCACATGGTCGTACACTCGGGCGATCTTGTAACATCCGGAAAGCAATTTATCGAAATGGGCTCGAAAGCTCTGGGTTCGGTGAATGCAAAGTACGGTGTGTATGCATGCGTCGGTGATCACGATCACTGGGCAGGATCGGATTCGATCCGAACGGCGCTTGCGAAACACGGCGTGATATACCGCGATAATAAAAATGAATTTGTGGATGTAAACGGGGCGACTGTAGGTATCAGTCTGGTTACCGACATTTATTCACGCCGGATCTCCGATGAACAACTCGATTCACTCGCTCTCGATCTTGCACAGGCAGATTTGAAGGTAATCGTTCCGCATCAAGTCCAGGAACGATTGGTCAACCGCGCACGGGAGCTTGACTATCAGCTCTTCCTCGCGGGACATACGCATGGCGGACAGGTTGCGTTCGGCGTTCCCGGTTTGTTCCTTTTGCAAGGTTCGCGCACCGAGACGCCGTATGTCACCGGATTTTTCGATCTTGGATCGATGCTCGTCAGCGTGAATAATGGATTGGGATTGACACTTGCACCCATTCGCTTTCAGGCGCCTGCCGAGGTTTCGTTGATAACGGTCAGACGAAGTTATCCTTGACATTAATGAATATGTGTGGTAATTTATTTATGGTAATTTGATGGGAGTGGTTAATTATGCAAAATACATCAGTGAAGTTTACATATTCCGATCTTCTCACCGTCCCCGAGGATACCAACCGTTACGAAATTTTCGAAGGAGAATTTATCGTGACACCGTCGCCGATTCGTAAACATCAAGCCGTTGCGCGTAATATAACATATTTACTTGAAGATAATATACGGAAAACAAAAACAGGTGAGTTATATTATGCACCCCTTGATGTTTATTTCGACGAGGGCACGGTTATGCAGCCGGATATCATATTTGTCAGCAATGAACGTAAACACATAATAGAGGAAAAAAGAATCGTCGGTGGTCCCGACCTTTTGGTTGAAATACTCTCGGATAGCACCGAAGAACGCGACCGCGGGTATAAATTCCGCCGTTACTCGCGTGAAGGTGTTCGCGAATATTGGATCGTCGATCCCGAAAAACAGTTTGTCGAAATATACGAAAACACCGAAACCGGCTACCGGTTGACTGACAAATATACCGGTAACGACGAGATCAAATCATTGATTTTTCCCGGATTAAGATGTAAAGCGGCCGATATATTTAAATAATCCACACATTATAAGACCGGCAACTGAAAACCGACAACCGGAAACTATTCCCTCAACAAAAACCGCATATTCTCCAAATTACCATCTATCCCACTTCTTGGTTGCAGTCCAAATATTTCCATTATCAACGGATAAATATCGACGCTGCGAACCGTTCCGGTGCGATATCCGTTTTTAAATGCAGGACCCATCGCATAAAATATTCCGTGCATATCGATATGCTTGTTATCGTAGCCGTGGTTGCCGCCAGTTGCAAAGTAACCGCGGGCAGGGTCGTATGGCCAAGGAGAAACCGACCAGCCGATATCCGCAACAACAAGTATGGGCATTATGTACGGATGTGCGGAGTAGTACCAGTATGTCGGCATCTCCTCCTTCAGGTATACCCTGTAGTTTTCTTCTTTTTCTTTTAATCTACGATAAATCGGTTCGATATCATCCGCATTGTCGGGTTTTATCATTGTTACCGGACCGACGCCATCGGTGACGATGTCGTAATCGTCGAGTATATGATGCAGTTCAATGACGCGGTCGTGACTGACTTCGGTCATGCCGTGATCGGATACGATGATGATATTCATTTGATCGAGCATATCGATGTCTTCGAGACGGTCCAGTAATACACCCATTATGCTATCGACAAGAGCGATGCTGGCATTTAACTCATCACTGTATGGACCGGTGCGATGTCCTTCTGAATCGACGTCGGAATAATAAAGGGTGAGAAATTGTGGCCGCTCATTTTCCGGAAGCTGCAGCCATTCGATAATACCTTCGACACGGTCGAGATGCGGCCGGCTGCTGTCGTACCGGTGGTAGTAGTGCGGGCGGCGGTATTCAATATCTATTTCGGAACCGACCCAGAAATAACTGGCGGTGATGATACCGTTGCGGCGCAATGTTTCCCAGATTGCCTCCGCCTGGTAATACTTTGCATTCTCAACCATCTCGCGGTTGCCCAGCGTGAACCGTTCACCCGTTTCCCAGTCGATGAAACTGTTCGAGATCATACCATGGTTCTCGGCGTGCAGACCGGTGACGATCGAGTAATGGGTGGGGAATGTTTTTGTCGGAAATACCGGTTCAAGCGACAGCGCTTCGACGCCGTTTTCGGCTATCCATTCAATGTTGGGAGATAGTCCGCGGTCGATATAATCCCAGCGGAAACCGTCCAGTGAGATAAGAAGAACATACGGACGTTCGGATGTGTTTGCGTGTAATGCGGATGCAAGCAGAATAAAAATAAACAGCGCTTTCAATTTTTTCATTACCGGAATCCTTTCGCTTGATTTGTTTCATTGAATATGCGATACTATATAATTATCCAATATACGATTCTGTCGCATAAATATGAAGTCTCATTTGTGATTTAATTATTCTGAAATACGGAGGTAAACTATGGGTAGTAAAACGATCGGCTTTATCGGCGCCGGGATGATGGGACAACCGATGGCAATACGGTTGATCGACGCCGGTTATAATGTAAAGGTATGGAACCGCACTCCCAAAAAAGCGACGCAGCTTGTCAACCGGGGCGCTGAACGAGCGCCCTCGGTTCGGGAGCTTGCTCGGAATTGTTCGATAGTCATCACGATGGTCTCGGATGATAATGCACTTAGATCGGTTTCGGAGGGAGAACAAGGTTTGATAGCGAATCTGGGCGAGGATGCTGTCGCCGTTGATATGAGTACGATATCGCCTTCATTGTCGAAATCGCTTAACCAAAATTATACACGAAACAATGCGTACTATATTCAGGCGCCGGTGCTCGGCAGTGTTCCACAGGCAACCGACGGTACGCTGCTTATCTTTGCAGGAGGTGATGAAAATGCTATTAAAAAGGTACAACCTGTTTTCGATATACTTGGAAAACGCACCTGGAAATTCGAAAATCCGGAACAAGCGGCAACAATCAAGCTTACCTGCAATCTCTTCATCGCAAGCATGATCAACACGCTCGGCGAAGGATTGTTGATGACAAAGAAAACGGGAATAGATGGGAACATCTTGCTCGAAATATTAAACGAATCCGCACTCGGCGCACCGATGTATCAAACGAAGGGAAAGTCGCTGCTCGAACGGAGATTCGCTCCGCGCTTTATGGTACAACATATGGTGAAGGATCTATCGTTAATACGCCAGGCGGCGCACTATTCCGGCATCCCCATGCCGGCTGTTGGGGTTATACACGATTTGTTCATTAGCGCAGTAAATAAAGGATACGGAGAAGAAGATTATTCGGCTATGGTGAAAGTGCTGGAGGAGATGGCGGGGGAGGATGCAAAATAATTTTATGGCAAAATTATTAGGTTAACTCATCCGCTGAAAACGACACTGTTCCCGAAGGAGAAATAGTTGTTCTTAATCCCGTTGCAGGTGGATAAATTTACTGAAGATAAATCATAACAAGGAGGACAATATGAGTAACGGCAGTGATGTAAAATTGATCGCAAAAGAAACAAAAGCACGCAGAAATAAGGTGCACAACCACCGTTCAACCGCTGGAAAGTTTGCCCACGACTTAACCGTAGGTTTTTCTTTCGGTAATCACCTTTCCTAAGACTAATCCCACAAGAAACCATCCGATTGCCATATCGATAATCGACGTGGTTATATATCCGGTCGAGAACGACCACCAGTTCCAATATTGGAGATGAATCGCCGCTGTGGCGGCTAATGCAAACACAACGGTAAAAGCAACTTTTCCCACAAACGATATGGTTCTGATCTTCCAGACCATTAACGCGACAAGAAACACACTTATAATATTAATAATGAAGCCACGAACCATAAACGGCGTCAGAGAATCCGTACCGGTGAGACGCACCGAAGTAAAAATATGCGGACCTTGCAACATCCGCTCTTTCATAATATCCTCTGCCATTCTAATTTCCTCGGCAGATGCACCGGGTCTATGTTCAGGATAACCGGGTAAAATATACATTCCTGATGCAGGCGCCTGAGATCGGATTGCTTCAGTAATCGCATCTTCATCTGTAAAATGATTCAGGTTTGCTTCCTGGAATCCAAATACCATCCATGACAAAGCCGACCAGATAAACAATACTACACCCCCCAGAAGACTCGCTACAACCAGTTTTTTAATCATTGTACTTCCTTGCGTGTTTGATTGATAATTGTGGAATACTCTAAATACGCTCCCTCGGTCCTACAACTAACTGGGTTGCTAACGACGATATAATGCTAAACACCAGAGCGCCGAAAAACGCCGCCCAGAATCCAGCTACGTGAAAGCCCTCGATAAATGAAGCTACAAACCAGAATAATAGTGCATTTATAACAAATGTAAACAAGCCGAGCGTGAGGATGTTAATCGGAAGTGTTATAAGCAACAAAAACGGACGAATGATAGCATTGATTAAGCCCAGAATGAGAGCTGTGACAAGGGCTATATAAAATCCCGAAATTTCTATACTCGGTAAAATATACGCAACAAGCATTAATGCGAGAGCGTTGATAATCCAGCGAATAATAATTGACATGCAGATTTCCTATAGGATGTTAGATTAATAATGTTACTCATTGTACTATTATTCGATATAAAATGCAATCGGATATTGTGTGAAGAACATAAAATCGCTCATTGGTGGGGGAAATGAAAACCTGCGAAATATCGCTTATTTCGTGATTTTGGCTATATTTTCTCTAATGCATTATTTTTTTGCTTTTCCTCTTGACTTTCTGAATAATAGTGGTAAATTTAAAGCATCTGGTGGGTGATTGTGGGGCATTGTGGGTAATCTGTGGATAAGTGGGATAACCGTCTTTTTCCGGCTATCATTTCGCGGGGAGGAATTTCGATTGTCCACAAGATAAACTATATAAAAACACTATGTGGATTAATCATGTCCTCATTCAAGGGCAGTTTTATACATTCGATTGATAACAAAGGAAGAATAAATTTTCCTTCGAAACTCCGCAAACATATATCGCCTGAGGCAAACGATACATTTATCGTTACGCGTGGATTTGAGCAATGTATATTTGCGTACCCGCTTGATGAGTGGAGCAATTACGAGAAGGCAATTCGTGGTTTACGCTCGTCCAGCGCCGATAGCCGTTTTGTGATGAGGCACCTTTTGCAATTTGCTAATGAAGTCCAGCTCGATGGACAATCGCGTATTATGCTACCCCAGAATCTTTTACAGTTTGCGGAGATCAAAAACGATGCACTTATTCTCGGAGTGCTTGAACGGATTGAGATTTGGAATCCTGAAATTTATGATAATTATATAAACGGTAAAGATGTATCGTACGAGGAGGTAGCGGAAAAAGTATTTCAAAATAACGGTATTCAAGCATAATTATGAACACCGCATACCACGAGCCGGTGCTTGTGCGTGAAGCTTTGGAGTATTTAATAACGGTGAACGACGGTGTGTATGTCGATGCAACCACCGGCGGCGGTGGACATACAAAGGCGATGCTGGAGCATCTATCAAAAAGCGCGCACGTCGTATGTTTCGACAGGGATGCCGATGCAATTGCTGAAACAACACAGAGGTTACAACTGTGGAAGTCGCAGCTAACGTTTGTACAGGATGTATTTAGCAGAATCCGGGATCGTTTAGAGGAATTATCCATAGACAATGTAACCGGGATCCTGTTCGATCTTGGTGTTTCTTCGTTTCAGATAAATAATGTTGATCGTGGTTTCACTTATCAACAAGATGCAAAACTTGATATGAGAATGGATGTAAGATCGGGAATAACGGCTGCAGATGTTCTGCAAACTTATGAAGAGAATGAACTCGCCGATATATTTTACCGGTACGGCGAAGAGCGGCGGGCGCGGCGTATAGCGAGAAGAATAGTTGAAGAAAGGAGCAAGCGGGCGATCACCACGAGCGGCGAGCTTACAAAAATAATCCGGGATAGCATCGGCGAAAAATATCTCACAAAGTCGATGGCGCGGATTTTTCAGGCGTTGCGCATCGAGATAAACGCCGAACTTCAGCATCTTTCGAAAGCGCTCTCGCAGACGCCGGATATACTGCATAAAGGCGGACGATTGGTTATCATCTCGTATCACTCGCTTGAAGACAGGATTGTAAAATTTTTTTTAAAAGAAGGTTCGGCAACACATAAGAAAACCGACGATCCGTTCGCCCGGCACGATAGGGAGGTTGAACCGGCATTTAAAATTCTGACAAAAAAACCGGTTCAGCCGGCTCCTGAAGAGCAGAAACGTAATCCGCGGTCAAGGAGCGCAAAATTGCGAGCCGCCGAGCGATGTTAGGATGTACGGGAGGATACCGGTATGAGTAATGATAACAGTTTAGTGCAAGAATATGTGCGGCGTGAAAAGCACGATACTGGCGACATCAGCGCCGAACACGTCCAGGGATACCGTCCGGGGTATGCCTACAGGTACGGTCCGAAACAACAGCGCCGGAAAAAATTATCTACCTTTAACGTTATCATTTTTCTGTTCGGCTTTGCCGTTGCACTTGTGCTGTACATCGGCAACATCATTGCCGTGAACGGATTGATGAAGGAAATTAATCAGCTTGAACAGGAATATGATAAGATCCGGAACCACAATGAGTACTTGCGCGCGGATTTGAATAACCGCACCGGTCTCGAGCAAATTGGATCTATTGCAGTCGATCAGCTCGGATTAAGTAATCCATCGGAACCGCCGCGATGGTTATCGATAGATAAAGAGGACGTAGAACAACTGCAACGCGAACTTGACAGGTATAATCAATGAAACGAAGAAATAAAAATACACAGCCGGGAAACGGTAAAGTAAAATATGTTTCACCGCGGAAAGCAGGAAGAGGACGATTTATTTTTGTGAAACTTGTTTTCGTTGTGTTATTTGCGATTATACTCACACGCTTATTTAAGATCCAGGTGCTCGACGGCAGCGAATACAGCGAGATGGCGAAAAGACAGTACGAAATTCAGAAAGAATTAAACGCATCGCGTGGTGTGGTATTTGACCGTAACGGTAATATTTTAATCTCCAATACGGAGTTTGTTTCGTTCGCGGCCGATCCTTTTATACTCGGCAATAACATCGACAAAGTAGCACGTAATTTTTCAACGGTGTTTGGAAAATCTGCTGCTCATTACTTACAGCGGATTCGCGGAGGGCGGAATTTTGTTTGGCTTGAACGGAGAGTATCCCCTGATTATTTGCAACAGATCAATCTGGATGTCGATGGATTAATCGTTTCGCCGGAGCCGAAACGGCTCTATCACTACGGTGATCTTGCAAGAGAGGTGCTCGGCGTGACAAATATTGACAATGTCGGGATCTCCGGCATTGAATTACAGTTCGATAAAAGATTGCGCGGCGAGAACGGTTATGTGGTCATGCAACGCGACGGTAGAATGCGTTCGTTCCCGACAGTCGATTATCCACGGATAGAGGCGATCAATGGGAACAATCTTGTTCTGACTATCGATCTTTCACTGCAAGCGATTGCAAAAGAGGAGTTGAAACGGGGTATAGAACGCAATGACGCTGAATCGGGGTTGGTAGTGATGATGAATACGAAAACCGGCGCCATACTTGCAATGGCGAATTATCCACCGGGCGGGCGAAACCGTATTATCACCGATATGTTCGAACCGGGTTCGGTGTTCAAAATAGTCACGGCGGCATCGGCAATTGAACATAATCTACGGGCCGGCAGCGACACGATCTATGCCGAAGGAGGAAAGTATACAGGCGCTGGCGGCAGGATAATTCGCGATAGCGAAGAGCATGAATGGCTTTCCGTTCGAGAAGCAATGATGTATTCAAGTAATATTGTGATGGCGAAGCTTTCGGACGAGATCGGATCGGATCGGTTATATAAAATGTCGCGCGATTTTGGTTTCGGTGTTCCGACCGGCATCGAGTTGCCGGGTGAAGTGCGGGGCAATCTAAAACGTCCGGTACGATGGTCGGGTACAACGCTCCATACAATGGCATTCGGATATGAAGTAGCGGTAACACCGTTGCAAATGGCTGCAGCGTATGCTGCAATTGCAAACCGCGGTGTTTTGATGAGGCCGTATCTGGTTGCGCGCGAACTTGATACCCGTGGTAAGACACTATTTGAAGCTAAACCGCAGCAAATACGCCGCGTTGTAAGCGCCGCTACGGCAGATACACTCGCATCGTTTTTCGAAGATGTCGTTCGCGGAGGCACCGGCAGGAATGCGCGCATTAATGGTGTGCGAATAGCCGGTAAAACAGGTACGGCGCGTAAATATGTCGATGGCGAGTACTCAAGCTCGGAATATACAGCTTCTTTTGTAGGATTCTTTCCGGTCGAAGATCCTGAAATTGTATGTCTGGTTATGATGGATAATCCCCGGCGCGGCGGATATTATGCGAGCGCTACCAGCGTCCCGGTATTCCGGAATATTGCAGAGCGAATAATCACTACCGGATTACTGAGAGTACCGCCGCCCGCGCCCGAAGATTTTGAGGAAATGCAAAGGTATATTTATAAAACAAGCGCATCACAAAAAATTAAGGATTACTCGAAGCCGCGAGTACCGGATGTTCGCCATTATCCTGTTGCCGTAGCGCGTCACATACTTGATAGGAACGGATATCGTGTTACAGTCGAAGGAGACGGAATTGTCGTAGATCAACATCCTCCTGCAGGCTCGCGTGAAGTTAGATCGACTTCGATTAAATTGATCGCATCCAACAAAAAAAGCGATGATGAAGAAACGATCGTTGTACCCGATCTTCGTGGACTATCAGTCCGCAGTGCGCTGAATAGACTGCTCGTCGAAGGATTGTCGCTCGATATCACCGGAAGCGGCGTCGTCGTGCAGCAATCGATCACGCCGGGTGAGCGTGTACAACCCGGAACGATCGTTCGTGTCCAGTGCCGCCCGAAAACCGCGGCAGCGCAGATTGCGGGATCCTGATATGCGATTATCGGAGTTGATCAAAGGCGTTGCGGTTACAAAGCTGTTTCAGACGGTGTACGGATCGATGGTACAGACACACGATGTTGAGATTCATGATGTGCGTTATGATTCACGTAAAGTGACTCAGGGTGATTTGTTCGTAGCGATCCGGGGATTGCAGTCAGACGGGCATCGATATTTGCACGATGTAATGCGTAAAAAGGTGAAAGCGGTAGTCGTTGAAGATGATGCTGCGATTCCCGATTCGCTGTGTATGCACGAAGGTGTAGTGAAGATCGTCGTACCCGATACACGAATAGCGTTGTCGCGAGTATCGGCTAATTTCTTCAGGCATCCTTCGCACGAAACACGGGTGATCGGAGTAACCGGTACGAACGGCAAAACGACAACAACTCATTTAATCGGATCGGTTATAATAGCAGCCGGCAAGAAACCGGGTTTGATCGGCACGATCGAATATCGGATAGGCGATGAAACAATCGACGCGCATCATACAACACCCGGTTCGTATGAGTTGCAGAAGCTGCTTCGGAATATGGTCGATGCAGGTTGCTCCTATGTTATTATGGAAGTATCGTCGCATGCGCTTGAGCAGCATCGCGTTGACGATGTGAAGTTTTCTTCAGCAGTATTTACAAATTTGACGCAGGATCATCTGGATTATCATGATTCGATGGATTTGTATTTTAAGGCAAAGCAACGGCTGTTTCAGTTGCTTGACGACAGCGCAGTCGCTATAACAAATGTCGATTCAGAGTACGGTTTGCGAATGGTTGCAGGGACAAAAGCGAAAATAAAAAGTTACGGAAATAAGGATTATGCTGATTTCCGTGCAGACGGTGTGCGGGCTACAATGCATATAACAGCGTTTACGATGAAGCATGATTCTATCGAAACCGATATTACGGCGTCCTTGATCGGCCGGTTTAATGTATCGAACATACTTGCTGCTTATGCTTGCACGTATTCAGAGGAATTTGTTGTCAATATTATTAAAAAAGGAATCGAACAAGTGCGCGGTGTACGAGGTAGGGTTGAAACGGTTACTTCTCCCGATTCATCGGGGTGGACAGCGGTGATTGATTATTCACACACACCGGATGCTCTGGAGAATGTGTTGACTGCTATACAGGAAATGAAGCCCGAGGGCGGGCGGGTAACGACTGTATTTGGCTGCGGCGGCGATCGAGACCGGAAGAAGCGACCGGTTATGGGAAGGATAGCACAACGCCTCAGCGACAGGATTATTGTCACATCCGATAATCCCCGGACAGAAGATCCGGAAAAGATTATCGACGATATACTGGAAGGTGTCGAAACGACGATGAATGTTATCCGGGAAGCCGATAGGCGTCGTGCAATTGAGCAGGCGCTGCAAACAGCCGGTCGGAATGATGTTATTTTAATAGCAGGTAAAGGACACGAAACGTATCAAATAATCGGCGAGGCGCGAATTCATTTTAACGACCGGGAAATTGTGGAGGAGTGGATAAAAATGCATTTAACAAATTGATTTACTATGCCTGTTATCGGTGAAAATATAGCTGCAGTTGCGAAAACGATTGAGAATGACAACGGATCGCTTCGTGACGCCGAATTTCCTTCTGCTTCGATCGATACGCGGTCGATGCAGGATGGGGCGGTTTTTTTTGCTATTCGCGGTGAACAACGCGACGGACACGAATTTGTGACGGACGCTGCAAAGCGGGCAGGTGCAGTCGTTATCGAGGATCAATGGTGGCGCGAGAATGGCTCGAAGAAAAAAACGGGAATTCAATGTCCGGTCGCGATTGTAGACGATACGGTTAAAGCGCTGGGCGATCTTGCGCGTATACATAGAAGAAAGTTTTCAATACCGGTGCTTGCTATTACCGGCACAAGCGGAAAGACTACCACGAAAGATATGATCGTGCAGGTGCTTGAGAAGAAATTTGCGGTTCACCGAACACGCGGTAATTTCAATAATCATCTCGGATTACCGTTAACAATTCTCGACATGAAAAATTCCGATGAGGTATCGGTAGTCGAGATAGGAATGAATCATCCTGGTGAGATAGAATATCTCTGTTCTATTGCAGAACCGACGCACGGTCTTGTGACTAATGTCGGTAGAGGGCATCTTGAGTTTTTTAATTCGATGGAAGATGTTGCACGTGAAAAGGGAATGCTGTTTCGCTGGATTGAAATAGCTTCCGAGCGGGTAGCATTTGTCAATGTCGAAGATGAGAGAATCGTCAATCAGGCAAAAATATTGCCCAATGTTGTGCGGTTTGGCTTTGATAAAACCGACGTCGATATTTCGGCGTCGATTGTTACGACCGACGATTCCGGGCGAAGTATGTTTAGTTTTCGGAGACGCAATAGTTCTGAAATATATACATTGCGGCTTCCGATTGCGGGTGTCCATCAGGTTAGCAACGCGCTCGCTGCCGTGGCTGTCGGTTTGCATTTCGGTGTTTCCGCCGGTATGGTCTGCAATGCATTGAAAAATTTTACTCCGCCGGCGAAGAGGAATGTGATTAAAAAAGTAGATGGCATAACAATCGTCGATGATACGTATAATGCCAATCCCGATTCTATGCGGGCGGCTTTGAAGATGTTTCATTCGATGAAAATAAACGGAAAGAAAATTCTGGTTCTTGCAGACATGCTTGAGCTGGGTAAACAAAGCGGAGAGGAACATGGTCGAATCGGGTTATTGATACCCGATATGGGGTTTGAATACGTTTTTACTGTCGGCAAGGAATCGCAGGCATTGTATGAAGCATCTGCGGTACCCTTCGGCGGTCATTATGATGATAAGCAAAAGCTTGTACAGAGTCTGATGGAAGTCGTTGAAGATGGAGATGCGATTCTTGTAAAAGGTTCTCGCGGAATGAAAATGGAGGAAATAATTCAATTGATCGAAAACAGGTTGAGTGAATAATGCTCTATCATTTAATCGATTATATCGATACGCTTTACGATCCGCCGGGTTTCGGTATGTTTCAGTTTATTACATTCCGGGCTGCCCTTGCAGCGATAACGGCGCTGATTGTAAGCTTCTGGTTCGGTCCAAAGATAATTAAGATGTTGCGTGCAAAGCAAGTAGGCGAGCTGGCGAAGTATGAAGCCCCGGAACGACATTTGAAAAAAGCGGGTACGCCGACAATGGGCGGATTGATCATCCTGCTCGCAATTCTTGCACCGACGGTATTGTGGGGCGACCTTCGTAATACGTATGTACAATTGATTATTTTTGTTACCGTATGGCTCGGAGCAGTCGGGTTCATGGATGATTATCTGAAGGTTGTAAAGAAAAAGCCGAAGGGATTGATCGGCCGGTATAAAATCATCGGACAGATCCTTATCGGATTGATTATCGGTTGTATTATTTATTTTTTTCCGCACTGGATCGACAGAGACCTGTGGATGTTAAAATCGTCAACGACCGTCCCTTTCTTTAAGGATCTGGAGTTTGATCTGGGATTTTTTTATATCCCGATGGTAATATTTATAATCACCGCAACCTCCAATGCAGTTAATCTGACCGACGGTCTGGATGGGTTAGCCATCGGTTTGGTGGGAATCGTAGGGCTAACCCTTGCGGTGATTGCGTATATATCCGGGAATAGTGAGTTTAGTTCGTATCTGACTATCCCGTATCTTCGCGGTAACGGTGAACTTGCCGTTTTTCTTGCAGCGCTTGTCGGTGCGTCGCTGGGTTTTTTATGGTATAACGCACACCCGGCGCAGGTGTTTATGGGCGATACGGGGTCGCTTGCTTTAGGCGGCGCGCTCGGTGCGGTATGTGTCTTAATTAAAAAAGAATTGTTGCTGCCGACGCTCGGCGGTATATTTCTGGCTGAAGCATTGTCGGTGATTATTCAGCGCGGGTATTTTAAATATACGAAGAAAAAATACGGTGAGGGGAAACGGGTGTTTCTTATGGCGCCGATCCATCATCATTTTGAAATGCAAGGATTGCCCGAATCGAAAATCGTGATGCGTTTTTATATCGTTGCAATCATTTTGATGATCCTGAGTCTGGCAACATTTAAGGTGAGATAGTACATGGTTGGTGAAAAAAACATAACGAAATCGATTCATCATCGCGATTTCCGCGACATGCCGGTCACCGTGATCGGCGCGGCGCGGAGCGGTATCGGGGTTGCCAAGCTGCTTGCTTCGGTTGGCGCGCGTGTGTTCGTGAGCGACAGCGGGGAGGCGGCAAAATTAAAACAATATACCGATGAGCTGGAGCGGTTTACTATACCGTATGAAACCGGCAAACACAGTGATCAAGCATACGACGCCGAGTTGGTAGTTGTCAGTCCCGGTGTACCGTCGGATGCGCCGGTCGTGCGTCAGGCCCGGGAGCGTGGAATAACAGTCGTAAGTGAACTCGAGGTGGCGTCGTGGTTTTGTCGTGTGCCGATCATTGCCGTGACCGGTACAAACGGCAAAACGACTACGACAACGTTGATCGGCCGGATGTTGCACGATGCAGGACGCTTGCACATAGTAGCCGGTAATATCGGCGATGCATTTTCAAATCATGCGGCGCAGTTGAACAGCAACAGTCTCGCGGTGGTTGAAGTCAGCAGCTTTCAGCTCGATCATATCGAGCGATTTAAGCCAAAGGTTTCGATCGTTTTAAATATAACACCCGATCATCTAAACCGTTACGGCGATTCAATGGAACGTTATGTGTCGTCGAAAAGCCGTGTATTTATGAATCAGGATCAGGACGAGGTGTTGATCTATAACGCGGATGATACCGTTGTTGCCGATCTGGTTAAAACGGCGCGTCCGCGTACGTTCGGGTTCAGCGTCGAACGCACACTTGACGAGGGTGCGTATCTTGAAAACGAATCTTTGATCATTCATATCGGCGGTAAAAAACATACTGTTGTACGGCGAAATGAAATGTTATTACCCGGTTCACATAACGTTGCAAATGCACTCGCGGCGATGCTTGCAGTGTCGGTATTCGGGGTCGGGATAGAGACGTTGAAACATACATTATCGACATTCCGGGGAGTTGAACACCGGCTTGAATACATACGCGAGATCGACGGCGTACAATTTGTTAACGATTCAAAGGCAACAAACGTGGAATCGACGCGGCATGCACTACGAAGTTTTAACGTTCCACTTGTTTTATTATTGGGCGGGAGAGATAAAGGAAACGATTACACACGGATTGATGATCTTGTTCGAAAGCATGTAAAAGCAATCGTCGCAATCGGCGAGTCGGCGGAAAAAATCGAAAAGCATTTTACGAAAACAGTAAAGGTGGTGCGCGCCGGATCAATGGCTGAAGCAATCGGTCAATCGCTGCGGTTTGCGGGCAAGGGAGATACCGTACTGCTATCTCCTGCCTGCGCCAGTTTCGATTGGTTTACCAGTTACGAACACCGCGGCAGGGTATTCAAGGATATAGTGAATGGAATAGCTGATAAGAGATGAGAAAACAACGCAACCATATTGACATACTGGTGTTAATTGTAGTGCTGATACTTATGGTGCTGAGTCTCGGTGCGGTTTACAGCGCAAGTTCGTCATGGTCGCTCGAACGAACCGGTAATCCGAATACACTGATGACAAATCATGTAGTAAGCGTATTGGTTGGAATTATGGTGTTATTCGTTTTTTTGAACATACCCTATCGCGTATATAAGAAACTCAGTAAACCCGGAATTATTCTTGTTCTGGGTGCACTTGTTGCAACACTGTTTTTCGGGAATGAAATTAAAGGCGCAACCAGGTGGATTCAAATCGGATCCTTTAATTTCCAGCCGTCGGAATTGGCAAAGGTCGCCTTATTAGTTCATATCTGTGTATTGATCGAACGTAAAAAATCATATCTCCACGATTGGCGGCGAACATTTCTTCCGATCTCGTTGTGGATCGGGAGTGTTGCCGTACTGATTATGCTTCAGCCGAATTTCAGTATGGCAGTAATGATTATAACATTGAGTATTGTTGTATTATTTCTCGGGCGGGTACCGGTGCGGCAACTTGCTGTGGGCGCCGTACTTGCACTGCCGGTAGTGTTGGTTTACTTTGTCATGGCGCCGTATCGTTTGCAGCGTATTGTCGGTTTTTTGGATTCCGATAGCGGAGTCTCCGGCGTCACATATCAAATGTCGCAGGGGATATTAGCGTTCGGAAGAGGTGGAATTCTCGGTGTTGGCCCGGGGGCAAGCAAGCAACGAGATTTCTTTTTACCGGAGTCCCACGGCGATTATGTTTTTGCGATATTCGGTGAAGAGTGGGGATTCATCGGCGCAGCAATTGTGATACTAATATTTTTGATCATTTTTCTTCGTGGTTTCAGAATTGCACTTACTGTTGAAGATAATTTCGGCAAGCTTTTGGCAGGTGCGATGACGTTGGTAATTTCGAGCTATGCAATAATAAATAGTTTAGTAACGACAGGATTATTACCGACGACGGGATTACCGATGCCGTTTTTAAGTTACGGCGGCACGGCTATGATTGCAAATGCAGCGGCAATCGGGATATTGCTGAATATTTCATCATATACAAACTTGCGCCCGAAAAAAGAAAGCGCGGGAACGGCTGCGCTTCAACTTAACCGGGTGCAGTGATATGAAGGAGCTGCGGATTATTATTGCCGGAGGCGGCACCGGCGGTCATGTATTTCCGGCGATTGCAATTGCCGAGGAGATAAAAAAGAGTAAACCCGATGCGGAGATACTCTTCATCGGGACAAGGAAAAAAATTGAATCGCGGGTGATCCCGCAAAAAGGATATCGCTTCCGTCCGATATGGATAAGCGGATGGAGCAGAAAAATACGCTGGGAATCGATACTGTTTCCAATAAAGGTGATCGTTGCGATGTTACAATCGTATGCAATATTGAAAAATTTTAAACCCGACGTGGTGGTCGGAACCGGCGGGTATGTATGCGGACCGGTGGTGAGAACGGCATCGTATCTGGGGATACCGACGGTAATACAGGAACAGAATAGCTATCCCGGCGTCACAACGCGAATGCTTGCATCGAAAGCAAGTTGTGTACATATCACATTTGATGAAACGCGGAAATATTTAAAGCACACCGATAATGTATTTACATCGGGTAATCCGACCCGAAGCGAGCTTGATTCGGTGATGCGCGAAACAGCATTACAAAAGTTTAATTTCGATCCGTCGAAACCCGTTGTGTTGGCATTCGGAGGCAGTCAGGGTGCAGCAACGATCAATAATGCAATTACCGGTTCGATGGAGGTATTTGATGATCATAATGTACAATTAATATGGGTGACCGGTGATTTGATGTACGACGGTATAAAGCAAAAGATCGAAGAACGGAAAGACCGGATCATAGTTCCGTTTATGGACGATATGGCTTCGGCTTATGCAGCGGCGACGCTTGCAGTTTGCCGTGCAGGTGCAACCACAATTGCCGAGCTTACAAGAATAGGTCTTCCGTCAATACTTGTGCCGTACCCGCATGCGGCGGCAAATCACCAGGAGTTCAACGCGCGTACATTGGCGGATCACGGTGCTGCGAGAATGATACGCAATGCCGAATTAATGCGTGAACTTCCCGGTGTATTGACCGAATTGTTCGACGCGCCCGATACGCTTGCAGCGATGAGAGATAAAGCGAAATCATTAGGCAAACCCGAAGCGGGAAAAATAATTGCCGGTTCAATAATTGAAGCAGCAGAAAGAAAAACACAATGAAAGTATTTCCGTACAAACTTGATTTTTATTATCAGCATGCAATTATGTATCTCATAACGCTTATCGTGTATATTATTATTCGGGGTACATTTGCAGATGAACGATTTGTATTTCTTTATCACGATCCGATCGTGATTATTATGCTGTTCTTCGTTCTTTTTGCTTTCTCGATGATCGTTCTAAACCGCATCAGGAACCGGCGGATCGTCATAGAGGATGACGCAATAAAATTCGTCAGCCGTTTTAAGGAATGGGTTCTGTCGGTTGACGATGTTGAATGGATGCACATTACAAAAGAACGAAAAGTTGAAACGGCGGGTAAACTACAGGCGGTCATAATTAAACGAAGAGGCAGGAAGCGGCTCATACGAATACGCGTCGGACGGTATGAACAACCTGACGATTTTATGAACGCGATGAGGGATATATCAGAGCGCGTTCCGAAACGACCGAAGCGAACATTAACCGATAAATTAAAACGGCAATAGTATACAGCAAGCATAGATAGATGTTTCATACAATACAAAAAATACATTTTGTGGGAATAGGCGGCATAGGCATGAGCGGGATCGCTGAGATTTTGCTCGATCAAAATTTTAAGATCTCCGGCTCCGATCGCCAGTTAAGTGATATTACAGAGCGCTTGCAAAAACTCGGTGCGGAGATTTATGAGGGGCATTCGACCGGAAATGTTAAAGACGATGTCGATGTACTGGTCTACTCTTCCGCCGTTACGCTTGACAACCCCGAAGTTGTCGAGGCAAACCGGCGCCGTCTTCCGGTTATCCGCCGTGCAGAAATGCTTGCTGAAGTTATGCGATTGAAATACGGTATCAGCATCGCGGGAACCCACGGCAAAACAACAACCACCTCGCTGATAAGTTTGGTGCTGCTCGAAGGCAGTCTCGATCCGACCGTAATTGTCGGCGGAAAGTTAACGGGAATCGGCGGTACAAATGCGCGCCTCGGCAAGGGAGATTACATAGTAGTCGAAGCAGATGAATTCGACAGGTCGTTTTTATCGATCACACCGACGATTGCGGTATTGACCTCGCTCGAAGTCGATCATCTTGATTCTTATAAGAATCTCGATGAAATAAAAGACGCCTTCGTACAGTTTGCAAATAAAGCGCCCTTTTATGGATTTGTATCGCTCTGTCTTGATGAGTCGAATTTGCAGAGTATTATGCCGCGCATTAATAAGCGGCTTGTAACGTACGGTTTAACGTCGCAAGCCGATCTCTATGCGTATGATATATCATTCAATCAAATGCAGACTTCTTTCAAGATACGGTATGACGATAAGGAATTAGGTGCGGTAACGCTTCATATTCCCGGTTTACATAACGTGAAAAATGCGCTTGCTGCCCTGTCGGTAGGACTTGAACTCGACGTATCTTTCGAAGATGCAAAGCGAGGGCTTGAAAAGTTTTCGGGAGTGGCGCGACGCACCGAGATTACTTACCGGTCGGATGATTTCCTTGTTATTGACGATTATGCACATCATCCGACTGAAGTAAAAGTGACGCTTCACGGAATAAGACAGGCATGGCCCAAGCGACGCATCGTTTGTGTGTTTCAGCCGCATTTGTATTCCCGTACACGCGATCAGTATGAGGAGTTCGGGCGCGCTTTTTTTGACGCTGATGTTCTGATAGTGTCCGGAGTATATCCCGCGCGGGAAAAACCAATCGAAGGTATTGAAGGAAGTCTTATAGCGGAAACCGCTGAAGGATTTGGACATAGGCATGTCTGCTATGTACAAGATAAACAAGAAATTCCCGCGACGCTGAGATCGGTTATGAAACAAGGTGATATCATAATGACGATGGGTGCGGGTGATATCTGGAAATACAATGAAGAGTTTGTACGCTCATTAAAGGATTAACCTGATGGTTTCATTAGAGGACTTGCAAAAAGTATTTCGTGGTGAAATTAAGATAAGCGAGCCATTATCGCACCATACGTGGATCAAGGTTGGCGGTCCTGCTGATTACTATCTTAAACCGTCCGATCGTGAAGACATCATTAATATTGTACGGTTTTTCGATGAATGTGAATTTCCATATTTGATTATTGGTCGTGGAAGTAATTTGCTTGTACACGATGACGGTTTTCGCGGAGCGATTATTAGTCTTGAAGATGTCTTGTCCAATATCCGGATAGAAGATGATACCGTCGTTGTCGATGCAGGTGTTTGGATATCAACCTTTGTCGATTTTTGTATTAAGCACGGCTATGCCGGGACGGAGATGCTTGCCGGAATACCCGGTACAATCGGTGGAGCGGTGAGTATGAACGCAGGTGCATACGGCGGTGAAATATCGGATTATGTTGTGGAAGTAGAAATATTGCGCGATGCCAGGGTTGTAAAAGTGCAAAAGGAAGATGCCGGCTTTTCCTACAGGAAATCCGGTTTTAAAAACGATGTAGTTTTATCCGCGCGATTCCGTTTCCCGCAAAAGGATAAGGAAGATTTGATGCGGGTGCGGCGGGAATTACTGATCAAGAGGAATGAAGCACAACCGGTTAATTTCCCCAATACCGGGAGTATTTTTAAAAATCCCGGGGGACATTTTGCCGCAAAAATGATCGAAAGTTGTGGTTTAAAGGGAAAACGAATTGGCGGAGCAATGATATCGGATCTGCACGCTAATTTCATTGTCAATGTGGAGAATGCAACAGCAAAGGATGTCTTTGAGTTAATGGTTATGATGCGAAACGAAGTGTTTAAACGGTTTGGAATCCCGCTCGAAAACGAGGTGCAGTTAGTCGGATTCAGCCCGATAGAAACAAATTTGCTAACGAAATTACCGTCGGAGATAAACGAATAAAAATATGCGTAAAGCACTATGGACTATATTGATGATCGGCGCGTTCGGCGGGCTTTGGTTCGCAGCGCATTCATGGTCGAAGAACCTTCAAGTCTTAAAGGTATCGGTATCCGGAACAAATTACATAGAGCAGGATGAGATATTGGATCTTATTGCATTGCCCGAAGGGATTTTATTCGAGGACATTAATCTTGGTGAAATTCAACAACGGGTAGAGCGCCACCCGTATGTCAGAACGGCATCGGTTAACAGGGATTTTCCGTCTGCAGTTCGCGTAACGGTACGGGAGCGCAGACCTTCGGCATTACTGGTTAGTTCACGAATGGCGATAATTGATGAGGAAAACATCGTCATGCCCGTCCGGCGCGGGGAAGTGTTGAGAAATCTTACTATCGTAAGCGGGTCGTTCAGGATCCCGCAACCCGGCGACACTTTACGGCATGCAAGTGTTAACCGGGCGTTGCAAATAATCCGGGCAACGAAGGAGACTGATGAGGTTGTACATCATCTTTTTTCCGAGATACGAATTCTGGATGACGGCGATTTAGTAGCGTACACCGCGGATAATGGAGTTCCCGTATTGATCGGAGAAAACGTGAATGCGCAAAAATTGGTCGGCTTTAAAGAGTTCTGGCTGCAAGAGGTAGCGCCGATCGGTTCGGATCAGATTCAAAGCATCGACTTACGGTTCGATGGGCAGATTGTGACACGCTGGCGGGCTGGCAGGTAAAGTTTTTTTAACAGATTAAAATGAATGAGATGAGCTTATGCAAAATGATATAATAGTAGGACTTGATATCGGCACAACGAAGGTTTGTGCGATCGTAGCTGCCGAAGAAGAAGACGGACGCTTAAACATACTCGGCATCGGCAGGAGTCCGTCGGACGGTTTAACACGCGGTGTTGTCACAAACATCGATAAAACCGTGAAATCAATTCAACGTGCGATTGAAGAAGCACAGGCACAATCGGGTGTGAAGGTAACCCGGGTGAACGTCGGTATTGCCGGCGAACACATTCAGAGTTTTCAGAGCCGCGGCGTTATAGCGATCAGCAATGCCGATAACGAAATTATGCAATCGGACGTCGATCGTTTGATCGAAGATACAAAGCGGGTCGCGCTCCCGGCAGATCGTCAGATACTGCATGTTATACCGCAGGAATTTATTATCGACGGACAGGATGGTGTATACGACCCGGTCGGGATGTCCGGTGTTCGAATGGAAGCAAATGTTCATATTATTACCGGACTGGTTACCGCCGCACAAAATATTTATAAATGCGTCCAACGCGCAGGTCTCGACGTGGAGGATATGGTGCTCGAACCGCTTGCATCAAGTTATGCAATACTTGATGATGAAGAAAAAGAAGTCGGCGTTGTGCTGATAGATATCGGCGGCGGTACAACCGATCTCGCCGTGTTCGAAGAACGTACCATCCGGCATACTTATGACAGCGGCATTGCCGGGCAAAAAGTGACCGACGATATACGAAAAGGGCTTGGTGTATTGAAAGAACAAGCCGAGCGTTTAAAACGCGATCACGGTTGTGCATACACGCCCTCGATAGTCGATACCGAACACATAACACTACCAGGCATCGGCGGACGCGCACCCCTTGAAATCGATAACCGTTTGCTCTGTCAGATTATTCAACCGCGGATGGAGGAGATACTCGAGATTGCGGCGATGGAAATAAAACGATCCGGTTATTCAAAACATCTCTCGGCGGGGGCCGTGTTAACGGGAGGGGGATCGCTTATTAAAGGGACCGTCGATCTTGCACAGGAAGTGCTTGGTATGCCGGTAAAACTCGGTATCCCGACCGGTTTTCGAGCCGGGTTGGTGAAAGAAGTCGAAAACCCGATCTATTCGACGGCAGTCGGATTGATTTTACATAGATTAAAAAGCAATGAAAAAGCAACGCTCGAATTTAACGGTAAAAGCAGAGGTGCAAGTTTTAAAAAGATTATCGAACGGATGAAATCATGGTTCGACGAATTATGATCAGTTGGCAGTAGCAGTAACAGTGGGCAGTTATGAGTTGCATGAGAAATTTATTCCAAAACGTTGATAGGAGGTTACTGCTACTGCAAACTGCAACTGCCAACAGTTTAGGTCAGCGTAAAATATTGTATGGAATTGCAAAAAATGTTGAGTAGATAAGCAATAGGTAAAAAGAAACAAACCCACACCCATAAATAAAAGGAGGTTACCGTGATAGAACTTGATGTCACACGACACAACGGTGCTCATATCCGCGTGGTCGGTGTCGGCGGCGGGGGCGGCAATGCAATAAACAGCATGATCGAAAAAGGTCTGCAGGGCGTTGAGTTCATTGCCATTAACACCGATACACAGGCGCTCGAAAATAATGGCGCAAAGCACAAGATACAGGTCGGGAAAAACCTGACACGCGGACTTGGAGCAGGCGCCGATCCTCAAATCGGACACCGCGCGGTCGAAGAAGACCGTGAAGAAATTGCACAAACGATAGATGGCGCCGATATGGTATTCATCACTGCCGGCATGGGTGGAGGTACCGGAACCGGAGGCGCGCCTATCGTTGCTAATATAGCAAGATCAGTTGGTGCGCTGGTTGTAGGTATAGTCACCAAACCCTTTAACTGCGAGGGGAAGAAGCGCACGGCTCAGGCAGATATGGGTATAGAAGAATTAAAAAAACACGTCGATACTTTGATAGTAATACCGAACCAAAAATTGCTATCGATAGTCGAACGGAATACCTCGCTGCTTGAAGCATTCAATTTTGCAAACGATGTGTTGTATAACGCAACACGCGGTATTTCGGAATTGATCACCGTACCCGGTCTGATCAATGTGGATTTTGCCGATGTTCGTACCGTAATGCGGGAGATGGGTGATGCGTTGATGGGTACCGGCGTCTGTAAAGGTGAAAACCGGTCGGTCGAGGCGGCGCAGTCGGCGATATCGAGTCCGTTGCTTGAAGGTGTATCCATATCCGGGGCACAGGGTGTATTGGTCAATGTTACCGGCGGTAAAAACATGACACTCGTTGAGATAGACGAGGCGACAAATGTTATTTACGATGCCGCAGGTGAAGATGCGAACATTATACTCGGCGCCGTGGTCGACGACCGCCTTGATGAAGAAGTTATGGTTACCGTGATAGCGACCGGCTTTAACCGCAAACCGGCGGCACGTTCACCGAAACAATCCAAAATACTCGACCATATTCCGTCCGGTGTACAGGAATTGAAACAATTTGATGAGCCGGCATATTTGAGGCGCGGCATCGATCTTACGGTAAGCCGTTACCGCAGCAGTGATGAACGGCTCGAAAAAGATAAAGACAAAGAAAAGATCGATAAACAAAATCCGGACAAACCGGCTTTCTTGCGAAAGATTATGGATTAAATGAATAGATAAATGCTGAAGGACATGCCATATCTTTTTGGGTGTGGAATGGTGTGTCTTTCTTTCATCCGGGCCGTTGCTTATTCCCCCAGGCAACGGCCGGATTTTTTCTTTCATTTCGATATATTATAATGTACCCGACCGAACGCATTCTTCGATGGTTTCTCCTCATAGTAGCCGTACACACCTTCGGCGTCGGACTTGTTTTGATAGTTGCCGGAAATACAGTGATGGAATTCTTCGGCTTCCCTCAACTCGAGAGCAGATTCTTTCAGATGCAGGGAGGTTTTTTTCATTTACTTTTCTCGTATATCTATTGGAAAGCGAGCACCGATGTTAATCGATACGAATATCTCATTCTGTTTGTAGTGGTTGTTAAGTGCGTCGCAACGGTGTTTCTGTTTTCATATTACTTTTTTATTGAGCGGGTTATCATGGTGCTGCTCTCCGGCTTTGTCGACGGTGGAATGGGAGTGATTATTTACTTAGTATTCCGGAAATGGAAAAGTAAGGAATACGTTCCGCAGTGATCCGATTGCAAACCTTAAAACCGTATCCATCCAGAACATCAATATCGATATTGCCGTTGGTTAGTGAATAATACTCTCGCGTTGTTCGTCGGATTGGGTATATATGCACATTTAAACCCCGCTCGGGGTTTAATTGCAGTGTATTCGGTGACAACGCAAATTTGAGGTGAAGTTCACCCTCCTGTTGACCGGGTTTAACGTTTGGCCGCGCCATAACAGATAAAAATATATCGTCCGGCGCCATATTCCTGCCGGCGACCATAATGGGATCGAGCACGCGCCAGGTTGCGCTATGTACCTCCCGCCCAAAAATTATTTTCTAATTATTTCAAATGCTCATTAAAAAACTCCAGCACCGTCTCCGAATAGTGCACCTGTTGTTTAACTTCAGTCAAGCCATGTCCCGCGCGCGGGTATTTGATATATGTAACCGGAATCTCCTCAAGATCCATTCCGCGTAATACATCGTATGCCATTTTCAATCCGATCCATAACTCTTCGGACTGTCCCATCGGTACACGCTCGTCGCCGGCGCCGTGGAGAATCAGTAACGGTGTTTCGTTTTCGGGCTGAACTGCACGCTCGAGGTACCAGACCGGTGAAGCTTCCATTAAAGGAAGCCGGTGCCGTTCGTTGAAATGCCACATATCGTAGTGTACCAGCGATACCTCATAGGGTATATCCGTCGTACCGGTATCGGAAAACTTATTGGATATCCCCATAAACTTTGCCGATGCAGCGAAGTTTCCGGCGTATCGGGTGGCTGCAAGAGCCGAGAAATAACCGCCGTATGATCCGCCGGTAATGCCGACGCGGTTACGATCAATAAGACCCTGTTCAGCGAGATATTCAACGCCGTCGATTACATCGGTAAATTCCTTTCCGCCCACATCGCCGTGGTTTGCTTTTCCGTACTCGACGCCGCGTCCGGTGCTTGCACGGTAGTTGGGGAGAAATACCATGATGCCGTTATGTGAATACATCTGCGTCATCGTCGAATACGTTGTGTTCCAACCGTGCGTATATGCCGCTTCGGGTCCGCCGTGTATCTGACAGATGAGCGGATAACGTTGACCTTCCTGATAATTCAGTGGCTTTAACAATAAACCGGTGATGAGCAAGCCGTCGCGAGCTTCGTACTCGACGTACTCGTAATTATTAAATTCCATTTCATCCAGCACAGGATTATGATGCGTGATCCGCTCGATAGATTTTTGTTCGACATCCCCGACAAACACTTCCGCCGGATGATTATAGGCGGATGCGTTTGTGGTAAATGTCCGGTGATCGGCTGCAAAATGAGCCGAGGTGAATTCCGGTCCGGTTGTTTCATCGATGATTAGAGTTCTCTCGCCTCCTCTGTACGGTATGGAACTCATGCGCGTCCATATTTTTTCTTCGGATGTGAAAACGAGCGTGTTGTTGTCGAGCCAGTCTATCCACGTGGCGGTTCCTTCGAATCCAGGTATTACTTCCCACTTCTCGCCGGTTGCAACTTTGGCAACGAATAGCATGCCGTCGATAGGATCGGTTATATCGACGCCGCCGTGCCATGCAACATATTCGCCGTTCGGCGACCATGCCATATTGGCGAGCTTCCCTTCGGTGTCGGTAAGCAGGCGGGATTCACCGCTTCCGTCGGCATTGATGACGTACATTTTCTTGAACATATAGGAATGATCGACTGTCGGCAGCGGACTTGCCTGATACAGTATTTTACCTCCATCCGGCGACCATTCTAATGACCACACAGATTGCTCTTCTTTCGTCAGCTTAACGGGTTCACCGCCCTGTACATCCTGTACGTATATGCGCCGGTGAAGAAAATAATCCGCTTCGATTATCCAGTCTTCTTCTTGCTTTTTGATTTCTTCCGGTTTTTTATCTGCAGCAACAAATGCAATTCGCTCGCCGTTCGGTGCAATCTTATATGTTGCAACCGGTGTTTTTGACTTTGTAATTAACTCGGCTTCGCCGCCGGTCAGTGCTAACCGATAAATCTGCGTCCCCTCATAAATAGCGGCGCGGTTTGACCGGAAGTAGATGTATTTCCCGTCCGGCGACCACTGAATATCCATAACATTATGGGGTTCGTAGGTAAATTGTACCGGCTCGCCGCCTGCAGCGGGCGCGACGAACAATTCGGTATACGCACCGCCGCGTTCATCATCCGGATCGCGTTGAATCCGGCGGATGTATGCGACCTTATTGCCGTCGGGTGAGATTGCCGTACTCGTAATGACTTCGAGGTTAACGACTATCTCAGGTGTGAGGATCTTTTGATTCTGTGCACTTGAGATCGTGAAGGATAAAAGTAAAAGTATTATCGTTGTTAAAGGTAAAAAGAATGATTTTCTGTTGAGCATGTTGACCTCCGGTGTTAGGTGTATGTTGAATGTGACCGAGTGAATTCGTGAATGAAGTTAATCTATTTCCTTTTCAATCCGTATATTCCGTATAATCCGTCGTCCCCAAATGCTTCTTAAAAAATTCCAGGATCATGTTTGACGAATGTAGTTGTTGTCGCACTTCGCCCGTGCCGTGTCCGGCGCGCGGATATGAAACGAACGTGACCGGTATTTCATCGCGTGTCATTCCCCGGTGATGTTTGTATGAGAGCTTCAGTCCGTTGTATAATTCGACCGCCTGACCGTACGGAACACGGGCATCCATCTCACCGTGTAATATCAGCAACGGAGTTTCGTTTTCTTTCTGCACTGCTTTTTCAAGATACCAGATCGGCGATGTTTCCATTATGCCTACCCGGTGTTCGTATTGATAATGTGCGCGGTCGAAGTGAACAAGAATATTTTCGAGCGGTGTATCGGTTATGCCGACTTTTGAGAATTGATTCGACATGCCGACCCAGTTCACCACCGCCGCAAAATTACCGGCATACCTCGTTGCGGCAAGGTTTGCAAAATAACCACCGTACGAACTGCCCACAATTCCGACACGGTCGCGATCGATTAATCCTTGTTGATTTAAATAATCAACACCGTCGAGAACATCGGTAAATTCTTTTCCTCCGCCGTCGCGATGATTTGCTTTGGCAAACTCGACGCCGCGTCCGGTGCTTGCGCGGTAGTTCGGCAGGAACACCATAAATCCGTGGTGCGAATATAGTTGTGTCATAGCAGCGTAGCTGGTATTCCATCCATGCGTATATGCAGCTTCCGGTCCGCCGTGAATCTGGCAGATAAGCGGATATCGCTTCCCTTCCCGGTAATTAACCGGTTTTAATAATAACCCTGTTATAAGTAGGCCGTCTCGCGCTTCGTATTCAATGTATTCATAATTTTGGAACGGTACGTTTTCAAGATGAGAGTTATGGTGCGTGATCCGTTTCATCTCCGTACGCCGGATGTCGCCGGTGAAAACTTCATTCGGGTGATTATATGCCGAGGCGACGGCGGCAAATGTTCGTTTATCATTCGAAAAATTCGCCGAGGTAAACTCCGGGTGATTTCTTTCATCAAACAGAATAGTACGATCGCCGCCGCGATATGAGAGCGTACTCATCCGCGTCCAAGTTTTCTCCTCCGATGTGAAAATAAGTGTGTTGTTGTCTTTCCACGTTACCCACTTTACCGTTCCATTGAAGTCCGGAGTGGCTGTCCACATTTCACGCGTTGATACGTTTCCGACAAATATTGTACCGTCAGTCGGATCGCTGATATCGACCGCACCGTTCCAGGCAACATGCTTGCCGTCGGGTGAGAACGCCATCCCTCCGAGCTTACCTTCGGTTTCCAAAAACACTTCTATCTGTTCGGTATCTGTCAGGTCGACAAGATACATTTTCTTGAACATAAAGGAATGATCGGTGTCGGGCAGCGGACTTGCCTGCACAAGCAGTTTATTATTATCGGGTGACCATTCGATTGACCAAACCGATTTATCAAATGGAGTAACGAGGCGGCTTTCCTTTGTCGAAAGATCCATTACATAAACGCGACGGTGACGAACGAATTCATCTTCGATCCTCCAATCGTCGCCTGCTTGTTTTCTCTGACGCACGTGTTCCGGTTCGGGATCTTGTAGTATGTACGCGAGTTTATCTCCGTCCGGTGATAGCGTGTACGAGAGAACGGATGACGACTCTTCTGTAACGATTTCAGCTTCGCCTCCTTTTAATGATATTCTATATACCTGCATTCCGGGGTGAACTTCGCGGCGATGTGATCTGAAGTAAATGTAGTCGCCGTCGGGTGACCATTGCAGGTTGGCAACGTTATGGGGTCGAGCTGTGAATTGTTGTGGTTCACCGTCCGCAGCCGGAATAACAAACATTTCTGTGTATGGTCCTCCACGCTCATCTTCAGGTGAGCGTTGTACCCGGCGCACATAGGCAATTTTGCTGCCGTCGGGAGAAATTGCAACATTGCTGACTGCTTCAAGATGTACAACGGTCTCCGGATTGAGGAGATTTTCATCTGCTATTATTGTAAAAGTAATTGTCAGAACGATAAAAAGACTTATTAATGTGATATGCTGAAAATTAAGCATCGATACCTCCGGGAAGAATAGTGGAAAAAGTTAACATTAAAATATATGTATTCTTATTGTGATCGGCAAGAAAGTAAGTGGAATTATAACATCGGCAATAATTGCATTCTACTCCGGGCGTTTGTATATTGAATCGGTTAATCCACCCGTATCGGCAATATAAAAAGCAGTGTGTATGGACAAATTTGTTATCCAAGGCGGCGTCAAACTTTCAGGTGATGTAACTATCAGCGGAGCAAAAAACTCTCTTCTTGCTCTTATGCCTGCAACCATTTTATCGCCGGGTGAATTTATTTTTGACAACACGCCGGATTTAAGGGATGTAAATACTATGAGCCGGCTGCTTCAAGTAATGGGTATGGGAGTATCGCTTTCCGGAAAACGCTTGCATATCGATTCATCGACGATCAATAAATACGAAGCACCTTACGAACAGGTAAAAAAGATGCGTGCATCGATTTACGTTCTCGGTCCGTTGCTGGCGCGATATGGCGAAGCACGTGTCTCACTGCCCGGCGGATGTGCGTGGGGACCCCGACCGGTTAATTATCATATAGAAGGAATGAAAAAGCTTGGCGCCGATATCTCTATTGAGCATGGTTATATCATTGCAAAAGCTAAAAAATTAAAGGGAACACGAATTTCATTTGATACGCCGAGTGTCGGCGCGACGGGTAATATCCTAATGGCTGCGGCGCTTGCCGACGGTACAACGCTTATCGAGAACGCTGCAATGGAGCCGGAAATAAATCAGCTTGCGCAGTTTCTAAAAAAAATGGGGGCAAAAATACACGGCATCGGTACCAAGCGCCTCGAGGTAGATGGGGTGGAGGAATTAAAACCTGCCAATTTAGCCACCATACCCGACAGGATCGAAGCCGGCACTTTTCTGGCGGCGGGTGCGATTTCCGGCGGTGCAATTACAATTAAGAATTGCATACCCGATCACTTGAGTGCGGTGTTGTCGAAGCTTGAACAAGCAGGGTGTACTATTACTGTGGAACGATCTTCGATAAAGTTAGAATCTCCTGAAGCGCTTGAACCGGTCAGTCTTGCAACCGATGTATATCCCGGTTTCCCGACGGATATGCAAGCGCAATGGATAGCTTTGATGTGCAGAGCAGCAGGAACCTCGGTCATTACCGATTCAATATTTGTCGACCGCTTTAAACATGTCCCGGAATTAAACCGGCTCGGCGCAAACATCAATGTAGAAGAGAATGTAGCGGTCGTTCGCGGTAGCGTTAATCTTAAGGGGGCGAAGGTGATGAGCACCGACCTCCGTGCAAGTGCATCGCTTATTCTTGCGGGTTTGGTGGCTGAAGGTGAAACCGAAGTCCTGCGAGTTTACCACATCGATCGAGGATATGAATCTATTGAAAAAAAACTACAGAAACTCGGTGCGCAAATTGAACGAGTAAAAACGGAGGAATTTTAACAAGAGCCATGTATACGCGTATAAATCACACTTCGGCGGTAATTGTTTATCTTGTTGCCGCAATCATACTTATACGTCAACCGTTATTCGGTAACTTCGGTTATGAGTATGCGGCGCTGTTTGCATTGGTCGCATCTTTAGTAGCCGGTTTAAATGCCGTACGCGATGAACGGCGTAAAAGCCAGATACCGCCGCCGGTTCGTTTTCGAAACGGCTTGGTGATCAACCTTGGGTACCTGATTGTTCCACTGGTCGCAATTTTTCTGGCGGCGTTGCCCGGTCTTCCGTGCGATCCCGTTGAAGGACTTATCTTTTTTGGACTGCTGCCGGTAGTGAGCGCAGTTTTTTCTTATGTGCTCGGATGGCTTATCAGTCTTTTATTTAGATGGGGAAGAATTACGTTTATACTTATTCTATTCATATCTCTTTTGTTATCCGTATTATCGACCATCGCACAGCCCAAAATATTTTTCTATGACCCGTATATCGGTTTTTTCCCGGGAATCAGCTACGATCAACTGATGCCGGTTACATCGACGCTTATACTGTATCGCGGTTATACATTATTTCTGGCATTCCTTATTGTATTGCTATTATATATGCTGCGCTTCACACCGTTACGCGATACGCCGTTTCGTGAACGCATTCGATTGTTCCGGCATACATACTCAAAAAGCTTTTTGAGTATATTCATTACAATAGGCATTATTCTGATTTTTGTGCAATTGTTATCGCGCGGAGTGCTCGGTTTCAGCACGACACGCGGGTATCTCGAGAGCAATCTTGTAAATAAATTCGAAACGCGTTCTTTTTCAATACATTATGATTCGGAAAGTTTTGATGAGCAGGAAATTTTCTGGGTTGCACTTGAACACGAGTTCGAACGTCGTCAAGTCATGGACAAACTCGGTGTAATGCACGTGGGGAAGATTCGCAGCTACTTGTATCCCGATCCGGAAACAAAGCGATCCTTGATCGGTCCGGCAAACACAAATATTGCAAAACCGTGGTCGAGAGAGGTACACATCAATGCAGATGATTACTACAGATCGTTGCGGCATGAACTTGCGCATGTGATTGCCGGTAATTTCGGAATGCCGTTATTGCGCATTTCAAATTCAACCGCGCTGATTGAAGGCGTTGCGATGGCGGCTGAGGGAGTGTGGGGTAATCGAACCTTGCACGAGCAAGCCGCCGCAATAATACAATTCGAACTTATTCAGGATCCGGCTGCATTATTGGATAATCGCGGATTTGCCCGACACTATTCAGCGGTCAGCTATGTCATGGCGGGCAGCTTTGTTCAATACCTTATCGACCGGTATGGAATTCATCGTGTTCGATCCGCGTATGCGTGGTCGAATTATGATGCTGCATTTGATCGACCGCGCGATCAACTTGTCAGAGAATGGATTAACTTTTTGCGGCGTATCAATGTCTCGGAACGGCAGCGGACGAAGACTTTGATTCATTTTAAGCGTCCTTCGATATTCGGGTTGGAGTGCCCGAGAGCGCTTGCGCGACTGAACAGGAATGCACGGGAACATCTCAGCGAGGATGAATATCCCGAAGCGGAGTATCTCTTTCAGCGTTCCTGGGATATGGTGCGAAATGCAACCGCACTTCAGGGTTTGATGCAAACCTGGTATCACCTCAACGAGTACCACCGTGTACTTGAGTATCTTGAAGATGAGGCGTTGCGAGAAGAGTTCCCGCAAATTATTCCCGCATTATATCTGACAGCCGGAGATATTTATGCGATAGAAGGTGATTTCGATTCGGCTGAACAATACTATCGTCGTTTGCTCGATATCGATCATTCCGACACAATGAATGAGGTGCTCCGGATCCGGTTGTTGGCGCTCGATAATCCCGGCGATACCGATCTCTGGCGGCTGTTATATTTTGAGCGTGAAGATCAGGAAGTAATTCTTCAATCGTTAGTCGAGCAACCTATTGAGGACGGGATGTCACCCGGATTACAATGGGTGCTCGGCCGTTATTTACATAACAATCGTGATTTTACAAGATCCGGGCTCGTTTATTCAACACTGCGTGATCGAGTGGACGACCGCTATCTCAAATATCTCGCGACTTTCCGGATAGGTGAGGCTCTTTTTTATAGAGGTGAATTTCAGGAAGCAATCATTGAGTTTTGGAATGCAATGAATTATACGAATGCTCCCGCTGCCCTTTATCGTTTGAATGAGTGGATAGATCGGGCGCAATATGCGGAGGAATTCGGGAGTCTTGTGTGGGAAAATGCCCCGCCGTGGAGGTAATTGCATGTTGATTTTTCGTAAAATACTGGGTATTTTATAGTATTGGAATATGACAAAATTTAGGAGGGTATGATGTATTTACGTTATGTGGGAGCGATAATCTTGTTCATAAGTTTGCTGCTGTTGGGGTGTTCTTCATCTCGTTCAGGACTTGATACTTCGCCCGAAGGTTTTAGATGCTATTACGATGGACGAATTCAACAAATTGGGAACCCATTAATAGTTGCAGATTTTATACAATTTGGGGGTTCCGAGCAACCACGTCTTGATGTTTATCTTGAGGTTCCTCATACCCGTCTCCACTTTGCCACCGATGGCGGCGATAAACTGGCTACCGAATATCAAATTAGCATATCGATAAATGATAGACAAAACAATATCGTTGATCGGAAAGAACTTTCCCGGAAGGTGAGTACAACACGCGAAGACATCTCGCGTTACGGCGCAAGCGATCGAACGATGGCATCGTTTAATCTCGATCCGGGTGAGTACCGCTTTGTTATAACTCTACTCGATAGAGCAATCAATAAACGGGTTCAGATTCGCGAAGTTGTCGAGGTACATCAGATACAACCGGATCCTGTTGTGATGAGTGATTTGTTGTTGATCCGTTCTATCAAAACCGAAAACGGTCGCCGTATCATTAATCCTATGCTATCGAATCGTGTGCTTGCCCTGACCGAACCGTTTCACGTCTTTGCCGAGGTGTATTCTAATGGTGGGCAGGAAGAAGTAACATTACGGTATGGACTTGTACAAAAGTTCTATAACAATGATTTTCTGATAGATAATCCTTTCTCCTACAGAGTGCAGCGTCCGTATCATCGTACGGGAATACGCGTGGAAGAACAGGATACCGTTGTACTCGGCGATACCACATTAACATTGAAAGCAGGGACAACCCAGTTGTTTATTCCATTCGATCACAATATCGATTTCGGCACGTATGAGTTGTTTATAAGAGAAATCGGCCCGGGTAGTAACTCTTCCGAGCCGCAGATTGATGCCCGGACAGAGTTTATGCTGCACGCGATCGATTTTCCGTATATGACGGATGTCGATCAACAGATCGAAGCGCTGCACTATATTGCTTCGTCCCGGGATTTGAATCATATAACAAGCGGTGAAACACGCGAAGAGCGACGGCGGCGGTTGAATGAATATTGGCAGGACGTCGGCGCCTGGAAAATGGGCGATTACTACGAACGTATTCATATAGCAAACGAATTGTTCACGACCAATGTCGAAGGATGGAAGACGCCGATGGGGATGGTTTTTATTATCCTCGGTGAGCCGCATTTAGTTGATTGTCGTATTGGCATAGAACGAATCGAGACATGGACGTACTACCTACAAAGCGGGGGAATGGAATTCATATTTATTCGTGAACGAACGGCAGATCCGGACGGTCGGGAAGCGCATTATTGGATTTCTTCGATTCGGGGCGGATACTCTGCGTGGTTGAGCGCTATAAATATGTGGCGGTAGTCATCAACCGCACAATCAACCAATCATTCAAACTACTATATGATTGGTTGATTATAACAATCACCATCTAAATTTCCTCTCTTTGAATTGATTTACATTCCGAAAAGTGGTAATTTGTTTCGATGTATGCTTTAACGGTTGTTTATATGTCTTAAAATTGAAAATGAAGAAGGAGTTACTATATGTCGACAACTATTATTGATGTTCATGCAAGAGAAGTACTTGATTCACGCGGTAATCCGACCGTTGAAGTTGATGTTGAGCTTGAAAACGGTATAGTCGGTCGGGCAATTGTGCCGAGCGGCGCTTCAACAGGTGAAAATGAAGCGGTAGAATTACGCGACGGCGACAAAAATCGCTATCTTGGAAAAGGAGTTTTAAAAGCAGTAGAGAATGTAAATTCAACTATCGCCGATGAGATCGTCGGACTCTATGCGATTGACCAGGCGGGCATCGATCACGTTGTTATAGAGCTTGACGGAACGCCCAACAAAAGCCGGCTCGGCGCAAATGCTTTGCTCGGCGTCTCTATGGCAATTGCACATGCCGCTTCGATAAGTTTAAACCTGCCTATGTATCGGTATCTCGGCGGAACCAATGCACGGGTGCTTCCTACCCCGATGATGAATATATTAAACGGAGGAACGCATGCAGATAATAATGTCGATTTACAGGAGTTTATGATCGTTCCCGGCAATGCACCGACATTTGCCGAAGCATTACGTATGGGGGCGGAAGTATTTCATACTTTGAAAAAAGTCCTGAGTCATAAAGGATATAATACGGCAGTCGGCGACGAAGGGGGATTTGCACCCAATCTGAAATCAAACGATGAAGCTATAGAGGTTATTCTCGAAGCAATAAGCCAGGCGGGATATAAACCGGGTGAAGATATCGCTCTGGCATTGGATCCTGCCTCAAGTGAATTCTACGAGAACGGTCAATATGTTTTCCATAAATCGGACGGGTCTAAAAAGAAAGCCGGCGATATGGTGAAGTTCTGGGAATCCTGGGTAAAGCAGTACCCGATAATTTCAATCGAAGACGGAATGGCGGAGGATGATTGGGACGGATGGAAGCAGCTCACCGCAGCAGTCGGCGATAAAATCCAGATCGTCGGCGACGATCTGCTCGTCACGAATACGAAATTTCTTGCGCGCGCGATAGATGAACAGGCCTGTAATTCTATTCTTATAAAAGTAAACCAGATCGGAACTCTCACCGAAACATTCGAGGCGATAGAAATGGCGAAACAAGCCGGTTTTACATCGGTTATCAGCCATCGATCGGGTGAAACGGAAGATACCACGATTGCCGACATAGCGGTCGCAACAAACGCCGGTCAGATCAAAACCGGATCGGCAAGCAGAACCGATCGTATAGCGAAATACAATCAGTTGCTTAGAATCGAAGAAGAACTCGATGCAATCGGTGCATACGTTGGTTTTGATGCATTCAAGCACTAAAAGTATTTCTATAAGTCAATCCTCTCCCGGTTGTCCTGTAGTGCATACCTCCCCCAGTGTGCGCGAAGGTAGAGATCGGGAGGGGATTTTTTCCGGTAGTATGTATATGCAGTTGCCCCATTCTCTCACAATCACCGCGAATAACATAGGATATATCAAATGAAAAAGGAATACCCGATTACATTTGGAACCGACGGCTGGCGCGCCGTTATTGCCGAAGATTATACGTTTGCCAATCTGTACACGGTTGCAGAAGCGACCGCGCGATATTTCAAACGTCATAAGAAAGTCGATAAAGGTGTTATCATCGGTTATGATGCGCGATTTATGTCGGGCGACTTCGCTGCATATACTGCCGAGGTGCTCGGCAATAGGGGCATAAAAGTATATCTTTCGGATACAATATCCTCGACGCCAATGGTGTCGTTCGCTATTACAAAACGAAAGGCAGCGGGTGGTGTTGTGATTACCGCAAGTCATAATCCGCCGCGCTACAACGGTTTCAAATTAAAAGAAGAATATGGCGGATCGGCTCATCCTGAAATGATTGAACGGCTTGAGAAACAAGTTCATAAATTGCTGGATCAGAACAAGAAATTACCGCGGAAATGGAAAACAATCGAGGAACTGAAAAAAGAAGGAATTGTAAAAAGTATCGATCTTACCAGATTATACATTGAGGATCTACGCAAGAAGATCGATTTGGATGCGATCGGTAGTTCGGATCTTACAGTTGCCTATGATGCGATGTATGGTGCGGGCGCCGGCGTTATCGGTCAGCTCGTGGATTCGGTTGATGAATTGCGCAGCAAACATAACCCATCATTCGGTGGGATCAATCCCGAGCCGCTCCCGCAGAATTTAGGACCGCTATTCGATGCAATGAAGTCGGGGTCGTATACGTTTGGTTTCGCAACGGACGGTGATGCAGACCGTATTGCTGCAGTTGATGAGAAGGGACAATTTGTCGATTCGCACCGCATTTTTTCGTTATTGATAAAATATTTGTACGAACAAAAAAATATGCGTGGCATGGTGGTAAAATCCTTTTCGGTTACCGAACTTGTAGATCAAATATGTGAGCGCTATAATTTACCTCTCACAATCACTCCCGTCGGATTTAAATATATTTGTCGTGAGATGGTTGAAGGAGATGTACTAATCGGCGGTGAAGAAAGCGGCGGCATTGGTGTGAAGAATCATATACCCGAACGTGACGGCATCTATATCGGTTTACTTCTTTACGAGATGATGGCGGTGCGTGAGAAAAAATTGAGCGAGCTTATTGCTGAATTAATGGATGATTACGGCTATCATTTTTATAATAGAATCGACATACATGTCGATAAAAAAGAACAGCCGCGGATTATGCGTACGTTTAAAAAGGGGCTGGATGCAATAGCCGGGTATAAGGTCCGCACACGGAACAATCTTGACGGGTACAAATTTTATATCGATAACGGTTGGTTGTTGGTGCGTTCATCGGGAACCGAGCCGCTTATCCGGTATTACGCCGAAGCGGATTCGCCGGAAAAAGTGGAAAAAATACTGCGGTTCGCTACATCGGTTTGAATTTCATCTTTGTGTTGACGGTATGATACATTTAAAGAATATTGGCGTGCAATTTGGCGACGAGGTGTTGTTTGAACCCGTCAATCTGAGTATCGGTACGCGTGAACGCATCGGATTGGTCGGATCCAACGGAGCGGGTAAAACTACTCTATTGCGCATTATAAGCGGGGAAATGGCGCCGCACACCGGCAGCGTGGAAAAAGCAAAAACCGCATCGGTCGGGTTGTTGCCGCAGGAAGTGGTTCGGATGAGGGGAAAGACTTTATATGCTGAAGTTGCGACGGCATTCGGCGATATTCTTGAAACGCAGGAGAAGCTGGAAGATTTGCGAATAGAACTTACGCGTCATAATCTGACCGATGAAGAGCGAAACGAACTCATCGAACAAATGGGTTCATTACAACAGCATCTCGAGATGTCGGATGCATTCCGCATGAAATCCTCGATTGAAAAAGTGCTCGTGGGACTCGGTTTTCGTGAGGAACAATTTACGTGGATGACCGAGCACTTCAGCGGTGGATGGCAAATGCGGATTGAGCTCGCTAAATTATTATTGCGTCAACCGTCGCTCCTTTTACTCGACGAACCGACCAACCATCTCGACCTTCATTCACTTCGCTGGCTGGAAGAGTATCTTGTATCGTATGAGGGGAGTTTGATAATCGTATCGCACGACCGTGCATTTCTTGATACGATGTGTAAACATATATGGGAATTAAGTCTCGGAAAGTTAACAACCTATACGGCCAATTTTACAAGCTACATCGCACAAAAAGAAGCCAGAAAAGAATTGCTCGAATCGGCGCACAAAAATCAGCAGCGCCAGATTAAGCAGACGGAGCGGTTTATCGAGCGTTTCCGGTATAAAAACACCAAAGCCCGTCAGGTACAAAGCCGCATCAAGCAGCTCGAAAAGACCGAGCGCATAGAACTCGAAGACGAGGAGAGCGAAATATCGTTTCATTTTCCGCCGCCGCCGAGAAGCGGAGCGGTAGTAATGAGTCTGAAGAATGTTGTTAAACACTATGAGAAAACCGAAGTTTTTAACGGCGTTGATTTTACTGTAGAACGCGGCGACCGTATCGCATTTGTCGGTGTGAACGGCGCGGGTAAATCGACAATGGCAAAGATGATTGCGGGAGTCGAACCGCAGACTGAAGGTAGCCGTAACGTCGGGTATAATGTTATGCTCAGCTATTTTGCGCAAAATCAAGCAGAGGAGCTTGATACCGCGGCTACACCCGTCGGAATTATGGATTCGGTAGCCGAAGGAGAGATGCGTAAGCATATCCGCACGCTGCTCGGTTGTTTTTTATTTCAGGGCGATGATGTGTTTAAAACCGTTCGCGTGCTGTCGGGCGGCGAGAAATCGCGGCTTGCACTTGCAAAAATGCTCCTCACACCCGCAAACTTTCTAATCCTTGACGAACCGACGAATCATCTCGATATGAGGTCGAAGGAAATTCTCCGACAGGCGTTGCTGGAATACGATGGAACGTATATAATCATATCTCACGACCGCGCGTTTCTTGAAGGAATAGTGAATAAAGTCGTCGAGTTTCGTTATGGCGGCATTATAAAAGAATTTCCGGGCTCGCTCGAGGAGTACCTTGACCGGATCGACGAACAGTATGAGGAAACGATCCCCGAAAGAACAGATGAGAAAACCGATAAGCGGCGCAACGATAAGGACCGTAAAAGACGGGAAGCGGAAATCAGGCAGCAGCGATATGCCGAAACCCAGACTCTTTCCGGTAAACTGAAAAAAATAGAAATGGATATCCACACGCTTGAAGATCGTATCAAAGAGCTTGAGCAGAAATTGATGGATGAAGAACTATATGCAAAGCCAGATGAGATCCGCGGAATTAATCACGAGTATTCGGAATTAAAAGAGAGGCTGCAATCGTTGTATCACGATTGGGAAGAGGCGACCGTCGAACTTGAAAAAATAAACCGGAAATATGATGCAATGTTGAGTGAGTGATTAAATGGCGCCGGGCAAGAACTCTGACAGACTATGAAAATTAAAAAAGGCGAAGAAGTTACATTAAAAATCGAAACGCTTGCGTTCGAAGGTAAAGCCATCGCGCGTATGGAAGGACTTGTCGTTTTCGTAAACGATGCCGTGCCCGGTGATACGGTGCGCGCGGCGATCACCAAAGTAAAATCACAATATCTCGAAGCGCGAAATCTTGAATTGCTTGAACCCTCCGGTCTTCGCGTCGAACCCCGATGCCGGTATGTCGGATCGTGCGGCGGTTGCAAGATGCAGCATATCGATTATACCGCGCAGCTTTCCTTCAAACACAGGCATGTGATCGATTCGTTTGAGCGTATCGGAAAAATAAAAGATGTCGATATACCGCTTCCGGTCGGTGCGGATGATATATTCTTTTACCGCAACAAAATGGAATTCTCATTTTCCGATCAGCGATGGCTTACGACCGCGGAGATAGAATCGGGGCAGGAATACGATAAAAGCTTCGCGCTCGGTCTGCATGTGCCGGGCAGGTATGATAAGGTTATCGACATCGGCGAATGCTGGCTGCAATCCGGGGAAAGCAACCGGATACTCGATTCCATACGGAGATCGGCGAAGGAATTGGATATCAAACCGTACACGACACACTCGCACGACGGGTTTCTTCGTTTTCTTGTTATCAGACAAAGCCGCGCCGCCGGCGAAATAATGGTGAACATAGTAACATCCGATAATCGACCGGATATCATGCAGCCGATTATTAAACGGCTGCACAACGATGTGCCTGAAGTTACCACGATCATTAACAATGTCAACCGGCGTAAAGCGCAGGTAGCCGTCGGCGACGAAGAAATTGTCTTCTACGGCGAAGGATATATTACGGAAGGCATCGGTCGGTTTACGTTTCGAATATCGGCTATTTCATTTTTTCAAACGAATACCGGACAGGCGGAGAAGCTGTACTCAATCGCAAAGGAATTCGGCGATCTATCGGACGACGATATAGTGCTTGATCTGTATTCCGGAACCGGCACTATAACGATTTATTTATCGGATTCCGCAAAACTTGTGTACGGCGTCGAATCCGTCGAAGATGCAGTAAAGGATGCAAAAGAGAATGCCCGTCTGAACGGCGTCGACAATGTACGCTTTGTGCAGGGAGATGTGCTCGAAAAATTGAATAAAAGAGACGCCTGGCTCGAGCACGATCCGACGGTGCTGTATCTCGATCCACCGCGAAGCGGTATTCATCCCAAAGCGATCCGTGAAATTATTAATCTGCGGGTACCGAAGATCGTATACGTAAGCTGCAATCCCGCAACGCAGGCGCGCGACATCGCCGCACTCACCGAACACGGCTACCGCATCGACCGTATGCAGCCGGTGGATATGTTCCCGCATACGTATCACATTGAGAACGTGGCACGTTTGACATTGCGCGACGCATCTGCTCGTAGTGCAGGGTAGATAATTATTAGTTTTATATCGGATTTTTTAGAAGAATGCGTCGCACATTTATTTATTCGCGGGCATTTATTTTCTCCCGACCACAATCGAAACCACCCCGAACGTCAACCGATGCACTGCATCGTTCGTAAACCCCGCTGTGTGCATCTCGTCTTCGAATTGTTCTATTTCGGGGAAATCCCGGATGGAGTCGGGCAGATAACGGTAGGCGAAGTCGCTGCCGGAGATGATTTTCCCGACGCGAGGAATAATATTTTTCGAGTACCATTTATACAGGTTGCCGCGGAAACCCGTTTGACGGGGGAAGAATTCAAGAATGGCAAGCCGACCTTCCGGCGCAATAATACGATGGATTTCTTTCATTGCCCCGACGCGGGGACGCATATTGCGAATGCCGAATCCTAATGTAACGGCGTCGAAGGTATTCGGTTTAAACGGTAATCGAAAAGCGTCTCCCCTCACAAGAAGCGAGGGCATATCCCGTCCGTTCAATTTTTTCCGGGCAAAGTTGAGCATTCGACCCGAACGATCGCAACCGACGCCGATGATATTGTTTGTATGGAGAAACTCTTTTAATATGTCGCCGCTGCCGGTTGCAAGGTCGAGTAATTTTTGACCCGGTTGTAGATTAAGAACCCGGTAAAGTTTTTTCCGCCATCGTGTATCGATTCCGAAACTCAGCACCCGGTTGAGCAGATCGTACCGGTGCGCGATCGAGTCGAACATGTGCTCTATTGTGCGGGTGTCTTCTATTGAATTTTTTTCCGGCATATCAATAAGATAGAGAAGCGGGGTGTTATATACAACAAGACGCAAAATTTTTGTTATATATTGCAATTTTATGAATAAAATAATACATTGCTAAATAGTACATACTTTCCCAATATTCCCATAACTATGATATAAGGTTTCTTTTATGAAAATCTTATCATGTATCATTGTTATCATCGCTTTCGGGCAGCCTCTGTCCGCACAGGATGGAGCAAAATTTGTTGTTGCCGAACGCATGGATGGGAATATTACAATCGACGGCTACTTGAGTGAGACCCTATGGCAGCAGGCGCAGCCGGTTGATGATTTCATTCAATACGATCCCGACGAAGGTGCAGAACCGACCGAACGTACAAGCGTGTATGTCCTGTACGATGATAATGCACTCTATATCGGTGCTATCTTGTATGACTCAATTCCGGATGGCATTGTCGGACAGTTGTCGAGACGTGATCGCAGTACCCACGCAGATCGATTTGAGGTATTGATCGACAGTAATAACGATAGAGTAACTGCATATCGCTTTGCCGTAAATGTTTCCAATGTGCAGGAAGATGGCATCTACAGCCACGAAGGCGCACAATATGACGGTGATTGGGAAGCAGTATGGGAATCGTCAACGGCGCGCATCGACAGCGGCTGGAGTGTGGAAATACGCATCCCTTTCACCGCGCTCAGGTTTGATAAGCGCGACGGTGAGTACCGGTGGGGAATCAACTTCAGGCGTTTCATTGCAAGAAAAAATGAAGAGATACAATGGATCGTCGTACCGCGTGATGAAACCGGACCTCGCTCGCAATTTCTCGTTTCGCGGTTTGGTGCATTACGCGGCATGGCAAATATAAACCCGCCTCTCCATATTGAGATATTACCTTATGTCGTTTCTCAGGGAAGACGGCAATCGGATCAATTGCCGCAAGTTTCGGAACGTGATGTAACGGGTAATTTTGGAGTCGACATGAAGTTTGGTCTGGCAACCAATACGACGCTCGATCTTGCGATTAACCCGGATTTCGGTCAGGTGGAGATCGATCAATCAATCATAAATCTTACCGCTTTTGAAACTTTCTATGCTGAGAAGCGGCCGTTTTTTTTAGAAGGTGCAGATATATTCCGATTCGGTACGACATACGACGGCAGGCAGATGCGTTTGTTTTATTCTCGAAGGATAGGAAGAAGACCCGCGCGTCCGCGTCTCGATTCCGGGCAGCGTTTTATTGAGATGCCGCAGGCAACAACCATACTCGGCGCCGCAAAACTCACCAGCCGCACTACAGAGGGTTTATCTATCGGTGCATTGAGTGCTTTAACCGGGCAAGAGGATGCATTGATCAGGACAGCCGATGGCGGACGATTGCGTAAACCCGTAGAACCCCGCGGTTCATATAACGTGCTTCGAATGAGACAGGAAATACTGGATAACTCGGCCGTCGGTGTTATGGCAACCGGTGTTATACGTGACGGAATGGAAACGGCGGTGAGCGGCGGTATGGATTGGAACCTTCGATTTAGAGGAAATGAATATGTCGTCGACGGTTTTATTGCCGGGACACGAACAGCACAAAACGGAAATCCTTTAGAAGGTTGGGCGGGCAGATTGTATGTCGCAAAACCGAGCGGACGGCACTGGCTCGCCAGTGCAAACTATGAATATTTTTCCCGTGATTTCGATCCGAACGATATCGGGTTCAGGCAGCGTGCTGATTATCACGGTACATGGGCGGATATATATTATAAAAATGACTACGCTTCGGGAATCTTCCGGAGATATTGGTCAAGACTTGCCGCCGAATCGCGCTGGAATATCGACGGCAAACCGATCAAACAGGATTCACAGATTTCCCTCTTCTCGGAATATACAAACTTCTGGGCGTCATACGTCAGTTATCAATATAATTTTTCGAGCTACGATGATTTTGAAACCCGCGGCCTGGAATTATATAAACGGCCGCACTATCACATTGTAAACGGATGGATCCGCACCGATGCGCGTAATCCGGTGGTGGTGTATCCCCGGTACGATATACGGTGGGCGGATTACGGAATGTTTGATACGTATTTCGTACTCGACTTCGATGTAAGACCGTCACCGTCGGTCGAAATAAGTCCTGCCGTCGGTTGGTTTCGGAGTCAGGGATATGAAGCATGGTTTAGAAATATCAATGACAATGAATTAGGATGGATCAGTTTATTCGGCGACCGTGATGTCGATCAGCTCGATGTATCTTTGCGGGGAATTATCACACTTCATTCGCGCCTATCTATTCAGTTCTTTACTCAGGTCTTAATTTCCAGAGTATGGTACAAGAACCCGCGTTATCTTGCCGCTCCAAATGATCTACGTCCTTACGACTACGATGAAGATCATCCGGTGTACTACAATCCGGATTTTAACTATCAGGGATTCAATGCAAATATCATTATGCGATGGGAATTCAGACCCGGCAGTACGATCTATATCGTCTGGACGCAGGAACGCGACGGGTTTCATACCCGCATCGACCAACCCTTCCGCGATTCGTTCAGGGACACTTTCAGAACCCCCATGGATAATGTGTTTTTGATTAAGTTGAATTATTGGTTTAGTGTGTAGGCGGAGTTTCGGGTTTTGTGTTTCGGGTTGCCCTCCGTAGCTGTTTTTGGCGTAGGTGAGGGTTCGGGTTTTTAATATACTGTTGTTGTCATTACATAGCAATGGGGATTTGGTATGGAAAACTACAACATGACTGATACCGACAGACTCGCCGGAAAGATATGCCAATTTATATGGGATAATTACGACCGGAGCCTGCCGCTGCAAAAGGTAGCTGAATTCCAGAATATATCTTCCCGCTCATGCCGACGTATAATTTCAAGGGTTCACGTATTGATAGAAAATTTGGATGAAAATAGTAAGCCGGAACCCGGGATGTAAAAAATTTGGGACGGAATTTAGGACAGTATTGAGTTGCAGTGAATAATTAATCTATGTAAACTAATATTAATATGATTTTCATTTCTTAAATAACAGTTTTAAGCAATATGAGAGGTAATCATGCTAATTTCACACAATAAATTGGTACGGAGATATATTGGTTATAATTTATTACTGCTACTCTTTTTATTCCATTCCAGTATTTTTGCGCAACAAGATGAAAACATTTTCCCGTTAGGCATAGATGAAGAGGTTGAATCAGACTTAAAAGAATTTAGGGAGCAGAAGAGGTTGTTTCAAAGAGATCGTGGTAGAGAAAATGAATTTTTGCAAATTATCCCATATATAAAGAATGAATTATTTCCTTC
>PWYR01000039.1 GCA_003567775.1 Ignavibacteriales bacterium
ACATTTTTAAGAGTAATTGAAATTTAAATACCGCGCTTGCCTTCGCGCCCTCTCCCCCTTCCCCTCTCCGTTCCACGGAGAGGGGTGTGAGGTTTAAGAAAAATTTATCCGCTATTTGATAGATAAAATTTATTTAAAAAAAATTTAAGCCCAAATATTTGCAACTAACCCACTCGACTCCTGACTCCCCCTCTCCGCGGAGCGGAGAGGGGGCCGGGGGGAGAGGCTATCCCTCCACAACCCGCACCTCCTCCTCCCCCAACCCATACAACTCATACACCAGCTCATCAATCTGCCTGTCCGTTGCATCGATTTGACGTTGGATGGTGGTCTTTTCGTGAGCGGGCTTTGCGGCGGCTAATTGTTTGTGAAGATCGAGTATTTTGTCTACTAATATTACAATTTTATCACGTTTGTTACTATCATCTACTTGAGGAATCGGTAGTTGTCCCAAATACTCTTTATTAAGATCATCAATTAAAAAATGGTTACAATAAAAATTCATGGCGTTTGAATTTAAAATCGCTAAGATAAATTTTAGTTCAGATAATTTATTGTTTTCATTGAAGTAGATTTGCTGAAGAGTTTTTAATGTCGCTCTTTTTTCCAATTCTAAAGCGGCAATAATTCTTCGCCTTATTTTTAAACTCCTTATTCTGATAACCAATATTCTATCTTTACTAAATGATTCTTTCCATTGATTTACAAACAATTTCGAACTTTGAATGGAATATCGATCAATGTGATCTGGTATTAGAATGTTATATTTACCCTTATTTTTTAGGGATGATTTACCGCCCTCCAATCCTCGGTTAATTTCAACATCTTCTATACTATTCAAAGTTACCGACGAATCTACTATCTTTGAGATTATTCTAACATGTTTAGAATCTATATATTTCCCGAAGGATAGCAAAAATGATTTTCCCCAATCGTCGTATTTTAGCTCACCAACTTCATAAAAATTATTACTATGAATATCACTTAGAATACGATTCAACGGATTCCTATGGTCAACTATTTTTCGACTAATTATATTATCAGATTTTGGTTTGTTTTTAGATATAAATATCATAATATTTGGTGTGGCTTTCGCCTTTTCAAAAACTGAACCAGTTTCAACTATCTCATATAATGACACCATTGAGTGCAAATATTTTCTAAAATTATAATACTGAATCTTGTACATTAATGTATCGGGAATGATATACCCAAACAATCCGCTTTTATTTAATAAACCCATTCCCATTTCAATGAAATAAAGAAAAGAATTTATTTCCTTCATCTGAGAAGCAATAGGTAATTTGTTTTTTATATAATCGATATCAAACAATTCAGCTCCATACGGCGGATTCCCGATCACACAATCAAACCCACCTGCGCTCTCCTCCGTCGAGCTTCGGCGGGCTCGCCTATCTTCTTTAAATATTTCCGGAAACTCCTCCTCCCAATCAAACGCATTAATCCTGTACCGCTCCTCATCGTCGAGCAGGTCGAGTTGTGTGTCATCGTAAAAATCCGGACCGATGAGGGAGTTGCCGCACTTTATGTTGCCGCGCAGGTCGGGCAAGGCACGCTCGCGGAACATCTTGAGCTGGCTTTCTATCGTCTCCTCGCTTTCCCCTTCAAGTGCTTTTAAGAGAAGATTAAGTTTCGTCACTTCAACCGCTTGCGTATCTATATCAACTCCATATATGTTGTTAAGGAGTATTCGCTTTTTCTCGGCTGTCGTTAAATACCACTGCTCACCGGCGCCTTGATATATCTGTTTTTTGTATTTTAAGGGATCGTTTTCGACATACCAATCCCGGTGCCAGTCGAGCAAATACTCATACGCACCGATAAGGAACGAGCCGGAGCCGCAGGCGGGATCGAGGATGCGGAGCTTCGCCGCCTGTTTTGGCGTGAGTTTCTGTTTCTTATTTCCTCTTTCCGATTTCCTATTTTCATCTTTTCCCCACAACAACCGTCCCACCGTATTCTCAACGATGTAATCCACAATATACTTCGGCGTATAATACACGCCTCCTGCTTTCCTCACTTCCGGTTTTTCCTCTACCTTTGCCCTCCCTCCCGCAGTCAGCCGTATAACCTTACCGAGAAACCGTTCATACACGTGTCCCAGAATATCTACCGGCAAGACGGAAAATTCATACGGACTCTCCGGATAGTACAATCCTTTTATAATGTCTTTCAACACTTTATCGTCTATTTTCAAATCCGGCGTAAGCTCGTCGGGCTGACCGGGGCGTCCGCGTTCGGATTGGAAGTGGAAAAGACCGGAGTTATACTTTTCGTCCGCTCTATAATAGAGGGCAACCATTCGCCTGTACACGTGTTCGCCGTTGAGCAGCGCCTGCAGCCGTCCGTACTCCTCGATGCCGCGGTCCTCGCAGATGCGGAGAAAGATGATCCGGTCGATGGTAAGCTGCACGGCGAAGTTAACGTCGCGTTCGGTGAGTCCTTCGTTGCGCAATGCAATGTTGCGTGCAATCGCATCACGCCATGCTTCGATCTCTTTCAGGAAGGCATCGTCCACCTCGGCGGTGCCGCGCTTTTTCTTCTCGGATTCCACAAAGCGGTCGAACGATCCTTTCAGTATTGCATCGCGCGAGAAGACGGATGCGATGTCGTCCCACTTTTCGGGATACTCTTTGTAATTGAAGTACATAATGCGTCCCGTCGACGGCTTGTCGTTCGGCGCCGGCTTGATGCGGCAGTCGTACACGGCGAACTCCTCGAAGTCGGTGAGGATGCTGAGCGGCAGCTTCGCCGACCATGCGTAGCGCCGCAACTGGAACGCCGGCTCGGGATCGTCTTTTATATTAACCGAGGGCTTTTTTGTTTCGAGAAAGAATTTGCGCACGCCGCCGATGCGGAAGCTGTAGTCGGGCGCTTTGGTCGCGCCGCCCACTTTAATGGCGTCTTCCTGGATGACGTCTTTATACGCTTCGGCATAGCCCTTCTTATTATACACATCCCATCCGAGCGCTTCGAACAGGGGATTGACGAACTCACCCCTGAGCTGGGCTTCGTTGTATTTGGCGGATTTGTATGCGTCGATATTGTTCCGAAAACGATCGATGAGTTCGTTAAGTATACCCGGTGTTGACATGGCTCCTGTGTATGATCGTGGATAGATAGATTTAAATATATAACTTTTTACGGGTTTTGCAATGGTATACGATGAAAAGCATATTCATTAGTTGTATTATTAGAACAGGATGCGTAATTTATTTTATTCTATGGATAACGCCGAAGACATTTATTCATTCTACGATGCGCTCGCGCACGATTACGATGCAATGACCGATTTCGAAAACCGATTCGCGCGCGAAGAACCGGTTTTTAAGGGGATTCTGAACAGGTATTCCGTTCACACCGCGCTCGATGCCGGGGCCGGAACGGGTTTTCACTCACTGTTGCTGGCAAAGCTCGGAGTAAAAGTTGCTGCAGTCGATGTTTCGCAAGAAATGCTCGACCGGTTACAGGAGAATGCAAAAAAAATGCAACTTTCCGTCGATACAGCCGTACTCGATTTTCTGGACCTTGCCGGAAGTTACGACGCACAATTCGATGCGGTCTTCTGTCTCGGCAATTCGCTCGTACATCTGCTTACGGATGAAGAACTGAGAGAAACGCTATCAAATTTTCATTCGCTGCTAAAACCCGGTGGTGTGCTCATTATACAGATTTTAAATTATGACCGGATTCTGAAAGAAAAGAAACGCGTGCAGAATATCAAGAAGAAGGGGAATACAACGTTTATTCGTTTCTACGACTATTGTAACGACCGGCTCTATTTCAACATTCTAAAAGTAACGGAAGATGCCGGTAGAATATATCACACCATAAATACCGTCGAGTTACGTCCGCTCTTGAAAGAAGAGCTGGCGGACT
>PWYR01000049.1 GCA_003567775.1 Ignavibacteriales bacterium
GAAGCAAATCCCCGCTCGTCATTCCAACCGATTCGCGCTTCGGCAAGTACATAGCCGCCGTTCTCAACAAACGCCCGGAGACCCTCCGCCGCTTCACGCGTGATCATAATCGGCCATGGTACGATCACCAGTTTGTATTGCGAAAGCTCCTGCCGTTCAAGATGCTCGCGATGTATAAAATCAACCGGCACATTATGTTCCGAAAACGTCTGAAAGTATCCGATAAGTGAGTTGGTATGCGCTCTCGGATATTCACGGCGCTGCATACCGCCGACTATTTGTGATAACGGGTTATAAACTATTCCGATTTCTGCTTTGGCAGGGAAAGATGACAGGAACAAATCCTGATTGCGGTCTACAATACCGGCAATCTTTCCGGCATTGATCGCGCGTTCGGTGAGCGTACCGTCAAGATTTATCAATCCATAACCGCCCGCTTCATAACCGGACGACATCGGATAATATGCATATATATTAATCCCCCTGGCTCCTTTTGCAACTGCCGACCATATCCAAATACGATGATCGTCGGCTGTTACCGGATCGCTGATAAGCAGCGCGATCGTTCCCATTCCCGCCTGCAACTCGCCGACGTACCACCCGCCCTTTTCCCGGTTTGCACTACGTGTGAAATCCATCATAGTACGGACAGTCACTCTTGACCACTCCCGGTCGGGATGGTTATGTTTGGGATAAAGCGATACACCGTAATAGTCCAGCGGTTTCGCCATCATAAAGTCGTCCGTAGCACCGGCGCCTGAATGGGGAGTCTGAAAAAGCGAGGCAAAGACGGCGTGGGCAGTAATAACATTACCCGGATCACCCTTCCGTACAGCATCGTACCGCATTTTCATGTCATCGACGAGCTTTTCATAAATAAATGTTTTCCAGTCAATATAATCGGTATAGCTCAGTATGGTGCTGAATCTCGGCGGATTGACTTCCTCCCACTCTCTGAACGACCGGTACCACGCCCGGTTCAACTCGTCAATCGTTCCGTATTTATCAATCAACCAATCTCTGAATCGCGCTCTCGTTCCGGGACAAAAACAATACTGCACGTTGGGTATGTAATCGAGGTGCGCCCAGTTTATAATATGCGGTTCGCTCCAGAGATCCCATCCGTAAAAATTCGGATAACCGGAAGCAACTCCGGCCGCTTCGGTATAAAAATTAAGCACGGCTTCACGCACGTCGCTGTTATCGGTACACGCACCCGGCGCCGATTGCGGATAGACCTTGTGTCCGCTTTGTGTTTCGAACAATCCGTGAGGAAATTTCTGCGCAACCCAGTCCGGCGCGGAATCCACGTACATCTGAATGAATACTCTCAACCCGACCTCCTGCGCCAATTCCATAAGCAAACGCAAATTCTCAAAGTTATATTTACCGGGTTCGGGTTCACACGCTGCCCATTCAACCCACGTTCGGACGGTGTTAAAGCCAAGCGACTTGATTTGCTCGAGATCCCGCCTCCATTCCTCCTTTGATTCCGGTATGATTTCCGATAGCATCGGAGCGCGTGCTTTCCCGCCGCTGTACCAGACGGAGAACGGAAAGAAATCTGAATTATCCTGTGCAGGGAGCACACTAAACAGGAGTACGGTAAAAAATAATACAGAAATGTATATCCGATAAAACATACGATTATTTCTCGATATTAGTGGAGATTAAAATTTCATTAATAAAGAAGATACTTTTCACGAACGGTCAGAAACTCTTCCAACTCTTCCTGCCATCCATCTACAATTTCAGCAGGATCGATACCATCTTGGATTGCGGTTCGAATACGATCGGTGCCCCACAACATATCCATCCAGTTCTCACGCCATACTATATTATCGCCGTACAACCGATAGATCGTTGAGAGAATATAGACACCGGTGCTGACCGGTCGAAAAGCATTACGGTCTGTAATGTTCATCCCGACACCATAACAAATTTCTCCCATAAACTTCGGCGAGATTCGTACACCATTAACCATATTGCCCGGCGTGTATGCAATCGGCTCAAAAGCCACACCCGGCAACTCATAGGCGTTTAATGCCTGCGCAAGCTCTTCACCGTTTATCCAGGGCGCTCCGAACCATTCAAACGGATGATCCGTGCCTCTGCCGTCCGAGACGTTCGTTCCTTCGAAAAAACACGTGGCCGGATATACAATTGCAGTACTCAACCTTAGCATATTTGGCGATGGTTTTACCCACGGGAGTTCCGTTTGATCAAACCACATAGAACGGCGATAATTTTCCATTTGCATTACGGTAAGATCGGCCTTTACCCCGTTTTCAAGCCAGCCCTCTTCATTGAACATAGTTGCAAGCTCACCGACCGTCATCCCATGGGCAACGGGTATCGGTTGTATTCCTATAAATGAACGGAAATCGGGATCGAGAATTGTACCGTCTACATAGACACCCGTAATCGGATTCGGGCGGTCGATGACTATAAATTCCTTTCCGTTCTCGGCAGCAGCTTCCATCGCATTATTCATAGTTGAAATGTAGGTATAAAATCGGGCGCCCACGTCCTGAATGTCGAATATGAGAACATCAATATCTTCGAGCATATCGGGTGTCGGCTTTCTGGTATCGCCGTACAATGAATACACATGCAATCCGGTCGCAGGATCTTCGCTATGATCGAATGCACGGGTCGCATCGCCTCGGATACCGTGTTCGGGCGCATATAATGCAGTCAATTCAATCGCTTCGTGCTTATATAATGCATCGGCGAGATGGCTGCCGTCGGGAAGTATGCCTGTGTGATTGGTCACAAGCCCGACACGCTTGCCCTGCAACAGGCCGATATGTTCTTCGATCAATACCTCGGCGCCGCTTTTAACGGGGGCATCAGTATACCCCGCACAAGCAATAATAAATAATATGAATACAAAAAGAATTTTTTTCATAATGAAATACTCATATATAATTAATTAGTCGATTAGTTTTTTTATTCGCACATCAACCTGAGGGAGTACCGGCAGATTGCTGATTGGTTGATTCAGGTAAAAATAAGCGACGGAAGATACATCGTCCTCGCGGTGATTGATTGTCATCCATATTCGCTTGATAATTCCGGCCCCCTCCATATCAAGCATTGTAAAAAAAAACATAACGATACATCCTTTTGTATGGCGCCCCTTTAATCGTAACCTTATTAAAAAGGGCATCCGGTTATACTGCTTCCGGATGCCCTTTTACCTGCTGATAAATCAATTTTACCCAAAGTACTTATCGTTTACTTGAGTAAAACATATATCTTACTTCAGGAATATCATCCGCTTCGAAGCGACAAAATCGCCCGCGGTGATACGGTAAATATAAATACCGCTCGGAACCATTCTGTTCAGCTCGTTCACTCCACCCCACACAACATTGTGAACACCCGCCTGATAAACTTCATCGGCTACGAGTACTTTAACACGCTGCCCCAGGATATTAAAGATTTCGAGACGTACTTGTGTTTGTTGAGGCAACGCAAATTGTATAGTGGTTGACGGGTTAAACGGATTCGGATAGTTTTGCAACAGCTCGAATCGTTGTGCTATTCGATTGTCGATCGGTTCAACACTGACCGGCTTTCTCACAAATTTTTGTATTGCCGGTACGATCCGTATCGTCCACTGACCGAGATACGCGGTATTGCCGTCGTCACTGAATGCAAATGCACGCATACCCGGACCAATCGCGCCATCCTCATCCGGATCGACAAATACTACCTGGCCGTCTACGACCTTCACATAGCTGTTCTCAAGATTATGCCACTGAATATGATCGACTACCTCACCGGTTGCAGGATCGTACCCATAAAACGTTGCCGGCGTCCAGTTCGTCTCAACTCCTTCATACCGGTTCGGGTTAAGTC
>PWYR01000007.1 GCA_003567775.1 Ignavibacteriales bacterium
GCAAGTCCCCGGAATGCATCGGAATTTATCGGATTGATTTCGATTGCACGTTCAAATGAATCGATAGCTTTTTCGTATTCTCCGGTGCCGTTTAATATCATTCCCAATGTTACATGAACAGATGCAATGTTGTCGTTCAATTCAAGCGCACGCGTACCATTGCTAACCGCACGATCAATCCATTCCCGATCCCTTGTTGCATCATACTTTCGTAAATACGCCTCCCCTATGCTTGCATAGGCGAGTGAATATAACGGATCAAGCTGTATCGCTTCCTCCAGGAGTTCAATTGCCGTAGATATGTTTTCCAATTGTTCATATCTCTGGAGATAACCCCGGGCTTCGAGGAAAAGTTCATATGCTCTCGGGTTAATTGTATTTCCCCGATCTATAGCCGCTATATGTTTCGGCTCCAGCTCAACCTCGAGCATTTTCGATAACTGAAAGATAAGCTCTCTATGCAGTTCGGTTAATTGTTCCTTGTCGATAACCCCGTCCCATGCCGCGATTTGTACCAACGATCTGCTATCGATAAGAACCAGCGTCACGTGCACGTTCTTTTCATCCCGATACACGGTACCTTGTACGGCAAGATTGGCGCCGAAAATTTTATTTGCATCGCTTGCGCTGGTAATATTATGGCGACGAATTTCACTTGCCGGAATTACAAGTAATGAACCATGCGCTATTTCCAATTGTGTAATCTTACCGGTCAGCAAATCCATCAACCCGTCGCTCAGATAGCTGTCGCCGGGATGATCGCTGATAGTTGTAAACGGCAATACTGCAAGATACCTATCGTCCGGCAACAAATCCTTACCGGTAAATCCTTCTACGAACTGTCGTATATGAGGATAAGACAATACAAGAAATATCACCGCAATAACGAATAAAACAAGCACCTTGTACCGTTGCGTTTGATTGATAACACTTTTAGAAGACGGAACCCGGCTGAATGCAATGTTTGAAGGTGTTTCTGTTTCTATGGCGTGATGAATTTTCCTAAGATCGTCGATAAGATCGGCAGCGTTCTGATACCGGAGTTCGGTATTTTTTTCAAGACACCGGGTAACCACACGTTCCAATTCTTGCGGAATATCGGCGCGGTGTACGGCGAGCGGGGTCGGATCCTGATTCGTAATGGCATACGCTACGACCTGATCATATTCACCCTTAAACGGTCGGTCGCCGGTAATCATTTCATACAGCACGACCCCGAGAGAAAATATATCACTCCGCATATCAACTTCATCCGCCCGAAGCTGTTCGGGAGACATATATGCAAGCGATCCTACGGCTTTCCCGGTTCTGGTAAGTTTCGTGCCGCCTCGAAGTTTTGCAAGTCCGAAATCAATAAGCTTGACTTCATCCTTACGGGTAACAATAATGTTGCTGCTTTTTACATCGCGGTGGACAATACCGTTTTCATGTGCAGCTTGCAAACCTGCCGCAATTTGAATACCGTAATGAACAACCTCCCTAATCGGCAGCGGCCCTGTTTCGATTTTTTTATCGAGGGATACCCCCTCGTAGGCGCGCATAACAATGAACAGCTCCCCTTTGGGAGTTTCATCGATTTCGTAAATACTACAGATATTCGGATGGTCAAGTGAAGAGGCAGTTTTGGCTTCATTAATTAAACGCTGCTTTCGTTCACTGTCCGCCGTCATCTGCGATGGGAGAAATTTAATCGCAACTTCCCGATCAAGCCTGGTATCGAGGGCTTTGTATACGACACCCATCCCTCCTTCACCAAGCTTCTCAATGATTTTGTAATGAGATATGGTTGTTCCCATCATAATTTATCGCCATCACTCATTAATCCATTTGCCCAGAAATATAGGCATTTATCCAATCGAAATAAAGGGGATTGTAAAATAGTTGTAAAGTCAAATTATTCCGGTCAGATTTCCCAATACACCGCCATTGCGCCGATGACGGTACTATTATTATCCGTAATGGGAAATGCCGCTACCCCGATATGCCTCCGGATATTATCCACCCCCTCAATCCACATCGTACCGTAATCCGGTCTCGACTCTCTCAATGCTATCATAAGCGGTAATTCTTCGGGCATTAAAGGACTCCCCGATTCGTTCGTGGGCACAAAAATCCGCGTCCGGATCGGTGTCATCGAACTGACGGCCGAGTATATCACCGGCAGGTTTATTATAGAAAATAACGTTACCGCCCGAATCGTTCCTGAAAACGTTCATCTGAGATCAATTCCTGTAACTCGGGTTGGTTTATGATTTCAGCTTCCGAATAACCGTGCTCAATTGCTCTTCCGATCCAGTGTAATGCTTTCTCCCTCTCACCGAGTCGTTCATACGTCGTTCCCGCATGAAACATAATGGTGGTATTATCGGGCGCCATATCGAGGGCTTCTTGAATGTATATGCGGGCTTCATCTTCATCACCGATCGTTGCGGTGTAACCCGCCAAGCTAATTACAATATCGGGATCATTGGGGTTAATTTGCCTTTGCTCTTCCGCAAGTTCAACAGCGCGTTCATATGCGGGGAACGCTTTCTCCCGCATATCCGGAGTCCAATAATATGCGGATGCCAGATTTCCCCAAACCTGGTAATCTCTGTTGTTAATATCCAGAGCCGTTTCATACGCTCGGGCAGCTTCGCCGTAACGTCCTTCTATGAAATTGAGGGTTGCGAGGTTCGATGCCGCATCGTAGGTCTTCTGAAGTTCAAGCGAGCGTTCATACATAGAACGTGCTTCATCGAGCCGGTTTAGAAAATAATATGTATTTCCAAGATTCATATATCCGATATAGTTATCGGGGGTGAGATCTATGACTTTCTCAAATTGTTCGATTGCCCGGTTATACTGAGCTTGTCGTAAATAAAACGCGCCTAATACATTATATCCGGCCCAGTAACCGGGTTTTAATTGTATTGATCGTTTTAATGTCGATTCCGCTTCTGCAACTTCACCCAGCGATTCGTGCACTCTTGCCAGTTCACGGTAGGCATCGGCATTGGTCGGATCGGCGGCAAGTACATCATTGAAATTTTCTATTGCAGCTTGATATTGACCGGTCCCTGTATTGATCATCCCCAGGGTAATATTAACCTGTGCAAGTTTGTCATTTATGTCCTGTGCAGTCCGGCTGTGTTCTTTTGCTTTATCTATCCATACCGGCTCTCTTGTAAAATCATATTTGCGCCAGTATGCCTGCCCCAAACCTGCATATGCAAGCGCAAATTGCGGGTCCAGTTCAATAGATTTCTCAAATGCATCAATAGCAGCTCTGATATTCTCTATATTTTCGTAGCGCTGCAAATGACCGATTCCCTGTAAGTACATCTCAAATGACGGTTGCACCGGCGAATACCCTGCTTTCATTATCTCACGTGACTCGGGTTTCAATTCCAAGTTCAGCATATTCATCATATTTTCAACCGACTTATCGTGCAGCGCAAGTACATCGGTCGCGGCGACATCGATCCGCTCTGAGTTAACTACACGCATCTCTTCGGGGTCAACGAGGTTAATTGTAAGGCGCAATCTATCTGCAATTGGCTGGAGACTACCGGTGACCGCATAATTCACCCCGAATATCTGATGGGCTTCCCCCGGAGTGGTAATGCTGCGGCTGCGTGCTTCACCGGCAGGGACGATAGAGAGTTCCCGATGAAATTGCTCAATCTGGCTCAGGTTGCTTGTAATGGTCTCAACAAGACCGTCGCAGAACACCTGTCGCTCCGGGTCATCACCTATGTTGTCAAAGGGAAGCACCATTAAACGTATCGATTCGGAATGGGGAGTACCGGTGAACCAATTCTGTACAGTTCCCCAATTGTA
>PWYR01000153.1 GCA_003567775.1 Ignavibacteriales bacterium
ACATCGTTAATTGACGGTTCATCTTCGATTATAGTGTTGGTAAAATAATCCTCCGAGGTGTTTTCTAAATTGCTTGTTGTGAAATTATTATTAGCATAAATATCAGTCGAGGGTTGATCTCTCTTCGACGGAATGAAAGATTTTTCTTCCCCCGTATGGTTTGTAAACCCATATATCGCAATTAATATAATTGCTACAACCGTTATATGTCCCCATTTCGTTTTCATTTAATCCCCATCTATTAGTTCTAGAAATTCCAGCTAACAAAAACATAAATTTAATATTACGACAAAATTGTCTTTAGATTATAGTCATACGTGAATTCTAAACATTAAGCCATTATGCCCTCATCACATTAATCGAAAATTTGAATAGAAGAGACCCGGCTTCCCCTTTGCCGAATCTCATCAAATCTTCTACTGTTGGGTTCTTTTCCTATCTTTGCAAAATTTGTCAAAAAACGGACGCCGTTTACAAATTCAAACGTCCATACCTCGAACCACTTGACCGGATTCCACACGTGTTTATACCATTGTCTCCAGACAGCCTGAAAATACGAACGTGTATATACAAACTTAAACGGATTTTTCTTCTTCAGCCATAATATCGGTATAGAAGGGATTTTAATTTCCGGTATCTTTTGTTGTAACTTTTTATAGTACCCGACAAGCTCGTTCGCCTTCAAATCTCTCCAATCGACGACATCTTTTTTCGTGGTTGCGATCAGCTCGATGAGGGCTTCTTCGGTATGAGATTTCGGATGACTTCTGAGCCATACCTCCTGAAGCTGGAGATAAATACCCACGATGCCTTTTAACTTTTGCAGTGCAGAAGCAAACCGTCCCCACCAGAACGGGATAATCGCTTCTTTCGGAAAACCGGGACGCCGATCATTACGATAACGGAGCGTCCAGAAACCGCAGTTCATCGGATGTAAACGTTCAATACGGGGAGTGTAAATATACCATGCAAAGAATGATACACGATCCCAATAATGCCATTTGTCATGTCGCCACTTTTTGAGAACGTTCACCATATGTTCCGTCGAATAGAACTGTTCCCATGCATCATGATATGCCTGCTGCAGCTCTTCCCGCGACATGCGTTCCGGCTTAACCGCGACATGCGCCGAATCGTATGTATTGAGGTCCTCATGCATCCACCGCCCTTCATTCCACCACACTTGATGATCTTTCGAACCGGGGAGCGGTGAGAGAATATAGAAGGAAGCGGAATCGAATCCCATACGCTGCAGTTCCTTGATGTCCTCTTTTATGCTGTCGGGTGTATCGAACGGCAGACCGAGGATATATCCGGCGTGACATGTGATGCCGAACGAATTACAATGATCGACAAGGTCTTTGTACTGGTTGACCTGATTTTGAAATTTCGTTTGCGCGCGAAGATTATCTTTATTCACGCTCTCAACTCCGAAGAACACCTGATTGCATCCTGCACGTGCAGCAAGCTCGAAGAAATCGCCGCCTTTCATCTTTCTCGCAGCGAGATCGCTCTGCATCATGAACGTGAAGGGGATATTTTCTTCTTCACGAATATGGATAAGTTCGGCAAATAATTCGCGCCAGAGCGGGTTGCGCGCAATGTTATCGTCTGTAAAAAAACAGTGTGTAACACCTGCTTCATAATGACTTTTCCGAACAAACTCGCCGATCTGCTTCGGATCCCGACACCGCATCGTTCGTCCCTGTACGTTAATTATCGTACAAAAATCGCAGGTAAACACACAACCGCGTCCGGTATCGAGTGTTGCAAATTTCGAGGCCGATTTTTTAAAGTCGGCTCGCGTGAGACGCGGTATCGGCAGATCGGTAAGATCGGGGGTCGGGTTTAAAAAATTATATAGCGGCTTGGGCTTTTTCCGTACCACATCTTCAAGCACTTCCGGCAATCTTCCGTTCTCGACCTCCCCCGCAACCAGCACAATACCTTTTGACTGTGCTTTCTTGAGGTCGTCGGTCTCACCGATCATTGCAAGCATGCCGCTGACGTGAAATCCGCCTATAAGAACCGGGATCTCATGCGGAAGAAACCATGCAGCAATATCCTGTGCACGCGGGAATTGATTCGATTGTACGCCGACAACCATAACGATCGATTTCACACCCGGTTTATTCGATTTTTTTACGATCTCCTTAACCGGAACGTTCTCATACGCTTCGTCGATGGTACGGACGTTCACCTGTACATCCTTAAAAAACGGATAATGGACGATATCGCGGGTGAGCGCCGCCATCTGGGTCAGTGTGTTGCTGCGTATAACATTTATACGCATTTTTATCGGATAACCGTCATCGGTGTAGTTGGTCGCACGGATGAGCGTTATATCAATCTCACGAATACCGTATGCGCCTGTCGTTTTGAAGTCTTCCGGGAAACCTACCGGTGAAGATTCATGGGTCAGAGTAATTGTTTGTTGCATATGTTCCGGCTCAGTAGAAATTAGTTATTGATGATCGAAATGCCTTTCACTATCTCCTTCGCAAGAGCGCCGTCAGCGTAGGAATAATTGGCGACCTCCAAACGCGTATGGAGCGCCAGTTTTTCCATTATAATATGGACATGACTCTTAACGGTGTAGGCGGCTATTCGAAGTTCTCGTGCTATTTCCTTATTGGTTAAACCATCGCTGATGAGTTTGATAACTTCGTTTTCACGTTTGGTCATTCGTACCGCTTTTGTGAGATTTGGTTTTCCTTCATCGATTGCACGATCGACGATCTTTGTAAAGAGCGAACCATCAATTTTAGGCGGAAGAATTTCTCTTCCCTCTGCAACAGAACGTATTGTTGAGATAAAATCATCCGGTGAGGTATCTCTCAGGATAAAACCGGATGCACCCGCGTTGACAAAGTGCAGGATATCTCCCTGTGCGGGAGCAAGGTCCATTATAATCACTCTGGCATGGGGAAACTCTTTCTTTATTGTTTCCACGACGTGTAAACTGTTTTGACTCCGCAGCCCTAAATTCAGAAGGATAACATTCGGTCTCAATTCATGGGTCTTGAGAATGCGGTTCTTCCCGCTTCCCGATGCGGCGACGACTTTGATATCCCGGTGACCCTTCAGCATCGCCATGATACCGTTCCGCAGAATGCGGTTATCCTCTATAAGCAGTAACCGGATTTTTTTTGTTGAAATACTCTTTTTCTTACCCATCTAATCTTTTCTCATTTCCCGTTCGTTATAGAGGAACGAAACTCGGTTGCTTTGCTTTCACGAAATGGAATTCGGGGAACCTGAAGACCAAGATTACTCAGAGTCCGCTCGCTAACAATAGAACCGTAAAACGGATGTTCTACTGCCGAGATAGTAAAAAGCGCCAAGCGTGTTCCCCCTAATTTTTTTCCCATCCTAAAAAAATTGCGTCTGGCTCGAAGCCAGCACGATACTTATGTTCACCCATTATATTCTCCTTACATCAATTGCACTTTTAACAAGAAGAGACCCGGCTCCTCCCATGCCGAATCTCAACTAACGTTCTACAATCAAAATACAACTAAATAGACCTGGGAATCAATCGCCTATAGGGATGAATTAGGGACTAAATCTCTTGATTGAGAGAAATAACAGAATAAACCGGATATAGTCCTACTGAATAGCCCTGAATAAATCAGCCAGAAGCTGATCAGCTTTCGCCTAAAACCGACCACAGGTGTAAATAGTTGTAATTATTCAAGTTAATGCCATACACAAAGTACTCCATTTACACATGTAAGATAAAGCCACCCA
>PWYR01000031.1 GCA_003567775.1 Ignavibacteriales bacterium
GTGGACAGGGGCGGAATTGAACCGCCGACACATGGATTTTCAGTCCATTGCTCTACCAACTGAGCTACCTGTCCTTATGAAATCAGAAATAGGAAATCTGAAAAATGAAAATTATTCTACTCTGCTTCTTCCATTAATCCACGATTTCATCATTACTGAGTTCCGAATTCTAAATATACAAACAATTCGTTCTATTTTCAAGCAAACTGCTTTTTTTCTGATTTCTAATTTCCGATTTCTGATTTTCCCCCTTATTCAAGCTCCTGCACATTTTTCTGGCCGATATAGCTTACCACATCCTCGCCGCCGTCGACGCCTATGACATTGCCGGAGATAAAACATGCATTATCATGTGAAAGCAACGCAATTGCCTTTGCCACATCTTCCGGCGCAGTAGTTCGTATCTGCGGATTCTTAGCTTTTGCAACCTCAAGCATCTTTGCCGCTCCGGGAATCTTACGGAGCGCCGGTGTATCGGTTACGCCCGCCATAATCGAGTTAGCGGTAATGCCGAACGGTCCAAGCTCCATCGCAAGCTGCCGGATAATCGATTCAAGAGCCGCCTTTGCGGCAGACACAGCTCCGTAATTCATTAAAACAGAATGCCCTCCTGCGCTGGTCATAGCATAAATCCGTCCTCCCTTTCTCATTAATCCGCGTGTAAAAGCGCCCTGCACCCAGTAAATAAGCGATGTTGCCATTACATCCATTGTCAACTCAACCTGACGTTGTGTAATCATCTCATTTAGATCATCAGATATAAACGGTCGCAAACTGCCGAACGCAAGCGAGTGCATTATAACCTTCAGGTTCGAATCGCTGACCTTTTCAAATTCTTCTTTAAGTTCATCTAATACGGAATTACGTTTAATTTCGTCAGATGCATTGATATTGAAAAAAAGCGCCTGTACGCCTGCATCGGTTATCTCCTTTTTTAATGCTTCTACCTGCGGCATTGTTGACGCCCGATCCAGGTGGATTCCAACTATATTCATGCCGCACTTCGCCAGCTCTTTTGCTGTCGCCGCGCCGAACCCGCTCGATGCACCTAAAATAAGCGCCCAATCGCTCTTATTGAATGTAATGTTAGTACTCAAAAATCCCTCCTTAATAGATTGTGGTTATCTTGTTAAAAATATATACAAATGACCAAAAAAACAATTTAAATGCGTCCGTCGATTAAACAACAATTAACTCAAATACGTTCATGGAAGATTAATTTTTAAAGTTATAAAACGATTATATTAAATCCTGCATCAACGTGAATAATTTCACCTGTTATACCTGCTGAGTAATCCGAAGCTAAAAAGCAAGCTGTTTTACCCACATCGTCAATAGAGATATTCCTTTTAAGAGGTGCTTTTTCCTTTACTATATCCAATACTTTAGAAAACCCTCCGATACCTCTTGCAGCTAATGTGTTAATAGGACCGGCTGATATAGCATTGACTCTGATATTATGTTCACCCAGATCTCTTGCTAAATACCGAACACTGGCTTCTAATGCCGCTTTTGCTACTCCCATAACATTATATGATTCTACAACTTTTTCCGCTCCCAAGTATGACATTGTGGTAATGGATCCTCCGCTTTTCATTATATCGGGGGCGTATTTAGCTACTTCAACCAGAGAAAAAGCGGAAATATTTAAAGCCAAAGAAAAACTATCGCGTGAAGTGTTAACATATTTACCTCGTAAGTCTTCTTTATTGGCGAATGCTATAGAATGTATGATAAAGTCAATTTGACCATATTTTTCTTTGATAAATTTAAAGAACTCTTTAAAAGAGTTTTTATTAGTAACATCAAGTTCCAAAAAATCCGCATTTATCGTTTCAGCCAAAGGAACAACTCTTGGTCTTATTCGGTCATCCAGATAAGATAAAACGAGTTTTGCCCCTTCTTTATGTGCATTCGTGGCACATCCCCACGCGATTGAATTAGCGTTTGCCACACCTAAGATAATTCCCACCTTGTTCTGTAACAACATAGAATTGCACTCCATTCATAGATTTGAATAGCGATTAAATTTTTTGATTTTATCACCTATTTTTAAGCAATAGGAGGACAGTAAAGATATATCCGGCTATTCCATAATCGCGACTTAACATATCGGGTTGTTATATTCTTTACCGACTGCAATAATTTCACCTTTCCGGCTGATATCACTGTACTGCTTCAGGCGTAACAGTATACCAGTCTGTAGCCATATGAGGTTTGGAATTAAGCGATATAAATTTCAACTTGTGAACATCTTTATTAAATGATGAGCTACAATACTTTTTTGTATTTGATTAGTTCCTTCATAAATCTGTGTTATTTTAGCATCTCTTAAAAACTTTTCAATGGGATATTCTTTCATATACCCATAGCCGCCATATAGCTGAAGCGCATTTGTTGCAACTTCCATTGCAACATCGGACGCAATTAATTTAGCCGCAGCAGACGCCCCTCCAACATTCTTTTTACCATCATCAGCAGCTTTGGCGGCGGCATACACTAAAGCTCTTGCTGCTTCTATTTTAGAACCCATATCCGCTATCATCCATTGAATACCCTGGAATGATGTTATTTTCTGATCGAATTGTACTCTTGTATGAGCATATTTAATTGCTAATTCCATTGCGCCCTGAGCTATGCCTACTGCCTGAGCACCGACACCCGGGCGGGTATAATCAAAAGTTTTCATTGTCGCAATGAAACCCAGACCTTCCCTTCCGCCGAGTAAATTATCCTTATGAACCCTGCAATCCTCAAAAATCAATTCACTGGTTGTCGAACACCTAATACCAAGCTTATCTTCTTTTTTGCCAAAAGAAAAACCGGGAGTACCTTTTTCAACAATAAAACAAGACATGCCTCTTGCCCCTCTTGACTTATCAGTAAGAGCTATAATAGCATATATAGCAGCTTCACCGCCATTTGTGATAAAATGCTTTAACCCATTTAACACATAATAATCTCCGTCTCTGACAGCGGTTGTTCTTAACTTAGATGCATCTGAGCCCGCTGAAGGTTCAGTAAGTCCGAAAGCAGCTTGAGCTTCGCCTGATGCGATTTGAGTTAAATACTTCTCTTTCTGTTCCTCGGTCCCGTTTACCAATATAGGAGCCATACCCAAAAAGGTTGCAGCATAAGCTGTAGCAACACCGCCATCTATCCGGGCAATTTCTTCCACAGCTAAACAAAGATCATAAACTCCGCCTCCTAATCCGTTGTATTTTTCCGGAATCCAAATAGCGAAGAGATCAGATTGCGCTAATGCTTCAATTGCCGAAGTGGGATATGCTCCTTTTTCATCCCATTCCCTAGTATGTGGTTTAATTTTTTTTTCAGCTACCGTTCTCGCCAGATCTTTAATCATAGCATGATGTTCTGTTAAACAATAATCTAACATTTTAATCTCCGTTATTTTAAAATACAGTTATACTTCGGAACTGTATACTACAGCTTACGACAATCTCACATATTAGTTAATGATCGAATGGGTGGTGTTTTTTTATTATTTTCGTAACATCACCGATTCATTCTAATCTCAGTTATCAAAACAACATTGACAACAGCGCCATTCTTACCAGAATGCCGTTACGTGCCTGTCTAAAATATGCAGCCCGCGGATCATTATCAACCTCGGGCGATATCTCCTTCAACCGCGGTAACGGATGCATTATAATAGCATGTTTCGCCATTCTTTGCAATACGTTCCGATCAATATAGTATTCTTTTGTGTATTTTTCATAATCATCCACTTTCTCACCAAACCGGTCCTTATCGATGCGGGTTTGATAAATCACATCCACATCGGAAACAACCGATTTCAAATCATCGTGAAGGTCGTACCATACTTCATTATTGTCGAGATATTCGAGAATATCGTTCTTCATCTGAATAATCTGCGGAGCAACGAAATACAGTTTCACCCGTTCGAATTTTCCGAGTAGGTATGATAACGACCGGACGGTTCTGCCGTCGGCAAGATCACCTGAGAACGCTATTTTCAGACCTTCTATTGAACCGCGTTCTTTGTAAATCGTATATAGGTCAAGCAGCGCCTGCGTCGGATGCTGCCCTCCCTTACCGTCGCCGGCATTAATGATTGGTACGTGCGAAACCTTTGCGGCTCGTTTCGACCCGTCAATTTCGTTGTGGCGCAATACGATAACGTCGGTATAGTTATTCAATACATTAATCGTATCTTCAAGACTTTCGCCGGTAGTACCGGATGAAAAGTCCCGCGCATTTTCCGTCGATATCACTCTTCCGCCGAGACGGTGCATTGCCGCTTCGAACGAAAATCGTGTCCGCGTCGATGGCTCATAAAACAACGTCGCCATTATTTTATTATTATAATCCTGTGTACCGCCGCGCACAAGCACACGATCCATTTGATTGGCGACTGCAAATAACTCATTTATAAGCGGTCGTGTAAATTGTTGTGATTCGAGAATGTGGTTTAGTTTCATTGGGTAATGTCCATACAAATGCAATTTATTTTCTTATTCTTTCACAAAATGTGTACCGGTTTTACCGTCAACCGCAGTTCCGAGAAATTCCGGTGAAGTAATTATTGCCTGCTTCCCTCCGGCTTCCAGGTAATTAATGACCGCCTCAACCTTCGGTCCCATATTACCCGGGGGAAAATGTCCCGCTTCCATATACCGTTTCGCCTCTTCGATTGTTACCCGATCAAGTTCCTTCTGATCCGGTTTTTTAAAATTCAAATAGACTTTTTCTGCATCGGTGGAAATGATGAAAAGATCAGCTTTCAAAGATTGCGCAAGGATCGATGAGGCGCGATCTTTATCGATCACCGCCTCAATACCATACAGGCGATCCTTTCGCCGCACAACCGGCACACCACCGCCGCCGACCGCTATGACGATTATATCGTCATCGACGGCCGCTTTGATCAACCTATCTTCGACAATTTCCAACGGTTTCGGAGACGGTACAACACGTCTGTATCCGCGGGCGGCATCTTCAACCATGCTCCAGCCGAGTTTATCTGTTTTCTCTTTTGCTTCATCTTCGGTATAAAACGGACCTACCGGTTTAGTCGGATTTTTAAATGCAGGATCATTTTCATCGACAACAACCTGGGTTACAACGCTGCCAACTTCGTCATTCCGGTTGTTGTCGTCAAGCGCGCGCTGCAAAGAGTTCTGGATCATATAACCCATTGATCCCTGCGTATCCGCCACACACACATCGAGGGTGTGGGTATATACCTGATGCGCCGCAAGCTCGGAGCGCAGCAACTGCGCCCCGACTTGCGGACCATTTCCATGAGTCACGATGATCCTGAACCCCCGTATTACAAGCTGTACAATGGAACGGCATGTTTCTTCGATATTTTCGAACTGCTCCTCGATTGTACCGCGTTGCCCCGACTTAATAATTGAATTTCCGCCAATCGCGATCAATGCAAGTTTTGGGCGTTCACTCATCGCAACAACTCATGCATTAGCGCTTTTTGTACGTGAAGCCGGTTTTCAGCTTCCTGAAATACCACCGATTGTTCCGAATCGATCACCTCGTCGGTGACTTCTTCGCCGCGGTGTGCAGGAAGACAATGCAAAAAGATCGCATCGGCGTTTGCTTTTGCCATCAAAGCACCGTTTACCTGATACGGTGTGAATATTTTTTTCCGTTCTTCTGCTTCGGATTCCTGTCCCATACTTGCCCACACATCGGTATAAACCGCATCGGCGCCGGCTACCGCAGCAGTGGCGTCATTTGTTGCTTCGATTGTTGCACCGAATGTTTGCGCGTCTTTTTTCGCATTCTCGACAACCGCTATATCGGGTTCATATCCTTTCGGTGTTGCGACCGAAACATCAACTCCAAGGCGTGCACCCAAAAGCAAAAGTGAATGCGCCACATTATTCCCATCGCCGACATAGGTGAGTTTCTTTCCTTTTAATTCACCTTTTATTTCCCACATCGTGAAGTAGTCTGCGAGCGCCTGACACGGATGCTCGTGATCGGTAAGTCCGTTCATGATCGGGATTTTCGAATAGTCCGCCATATCGGTACAGATGGAATGTGCAAATGTTCGGATCATAATAATATCGACCATCCGTTCGAGATTTTTCGCAACATCGTACACCGATTCTCGTTTGCCGAGGTTAATGTCGCTCGGACCGAGAAAAATGCCGTTGCCGCCGAGCTGCTGAATTCCGACATCGAATGTAACGCGCGTCCGCAGCGACGGCTTCTCAAATATCATCGCAAGCGACATTCCTTCACATGACCGGAGGTAGTTCTTCCGGTTTACCTTCATATCTTTCGCCAATTCAAATAAAGCGTGTAATTCATCTGTAGTAATATCCTGTGCGGATATAAAATCATTAGCTTTCACATCGTCTCCTTTTCAATTTATTTAAACACGGGTTTCAGTGCGTCGGTCAGATTCGGTCTGCCGATCTCACTAAGATCATAACGTACCCGAACATTCGGTTTTTTAATGTTGATAACCTTTCGCAGATCTATCGGTGTACCGATGATGACCGCATCGCAATTTGTTTTATTGATAGTTTCTTCAAGGTCCTTCTTCTGTTTATCGCCGTATCCCATAGCCGGCAGAAGGATACCCATATTGGGATATTTTTTAAAGGTATCTTTTATCGATCCAACAGTAAAGGGCCTTGGGTCGACAATTTCCAGTGCACCAAATTTACGCGCTGCAATTGTTCCCGCTCCAAAAGTCATATCGCCGTGCGTCAGGGTCGGACCATCTTCGACAACAAGTACACGCTTACCGCGAATAACCGACGGATCATCGACGGAAATGGGCGACGCAGCTTCAATAACCATAGCTTTTGGATTTGCAATTGCAATGTTATTTCTTACTATATCGATATTTTCGGGGTATGCCGAATCAATTTTATTAATTATCACTGCATCTGCAATACGGAGATTAACCTCACCCGGATAATAACTTAACTCATGTCCCGGTCTATGTGGATCGGCGACCGTTATGGTGACGGTCGGTTTAAAGAATGGGGTGTCGTTATTACCACCGTCCCAGATTATAACATCGGCTTCCTGTTCAGCTTGCCGGAGAATCGCTTCATAATCGACGCCCGCATATACTACCGTACCTTCGTTAATGTGGTGTTCGTATTCCTCAATTTCCTCGATGGTACAGTCATGCTTTTTGAAATCTTCTTCCGTTTCAAAGCGTTGAACTTTTTGTTTTACGAGATCGCCGTACGGCATGGGATGGCGAACAACCACAAGTTTTTTTCCTTTTTCCCGAAGTAGTTCACATACCCGGCGCGAAGTCTGGCTTTTACCTGCTCCGGTACGAACAGCTACCACTGCAACCACCGGTACTTTCGACTTAAGCATGGTTTCCCGTGTACCGAGCAGTTTAAAATTCGCCCCCGCAGCCATCGCGATGGATGCTTTATCCATGACATATTGATGTGATACGTCTGAATATGCAAATACAACATCGTTTACTTCATGTTTTTTTATGAGATTGACAAGTTCTTCTTCCGGATGAATTGGGATACCGCTGGGATATAACGTTCCTGCTAACCCGGCCGGATATTTCCGTCCTTCAATATTGGGAATTTGTGTCGCTGTGAACGCAACGATTTCATACGCATCGTTATCGCGATAAAACACATTGAAATTGTGGAAGTCTCTTCCGGCTGCTCCCATAATTATTACTTTACGTTTCGACATAGCGCCTCCATAAGATTACTCGATAAAGATACAAATCGGCGTTCCGTACCGGATACGGAAAACCGCTTATTGTGATATGTAAAATCAGTTCATACAGATATTAATTCGGTTCACTGCCAGTGAATGAGCCGAATAACCACACTGTTTATTCGACAGTCACGCTCTTGGCAAGATTTCTCGGTTGGTCTACGTTGCAACCACGATAGACAGCAATATAATACGCGAGAAGTTGAAGAGGAATACTTGAAATAATCGGCGAAAAGAGATCGAGCGTCTTCGGGACCCGGATCACAAAATTTGCATATCGTTCGATCTCCGAATCATTTTCGTTTGCAATTGCAATGATCTTGCCCCGCCGGGCTTTTACCTCCTGAATGTTGCTCATAACCTTGTCGTACGATGCGTCATGAGTCGCAATTACGACGACCGGCATGTTCTCATCGATCAATGCAATCGGACCGTGCTTCATCTCCGCTGCCGGATATCCCTCAGCATGAATATACGAAATTTCTTTGAGTTTTAACGCCCCTTCAAGGGCAACGGGGAAATTATATCCCCTGCCGAGATAGAGAAAATTCCTGGCAAATGAAAATCGTTCGGCTATATCTTGTATATAATCCGTTTGATCCAGGATTCCTTTCACTTTTTCCGGTATATTTTTCAAATCACTTAAAATTTTATAACCGTCTGTAACCGACATACCGCGCAGGCGCGCCATCAACACGGTAATAAGCGATAACACCGTTAGTTGTGATGTAAACGCTTTGGTCGATGCGACACCGATTTCCGGACCGGCATGAATATATACCCCCCCGTCGGTTTCTCGCGCAATTGAACTGCCGACGACATTGACTATTCCGAACACTTTGGCGCCGCGTAATTTTGCTTCACGTACAGCGGCGAGCGTATCGGCAGTTTCGCCGCTTTGACTTATCGCCCAGACTATATCATTCTCCGTTATTATAGGATTGCGATAACGAAACTCCGACGCATATTCAATCTCGACCGGCACGCGTGCGTATTGTTCTATCATATATTCACCGACAAGCCCGGCGTGCCAGGAAGTACCGCACGCAGTTATGATGAATCTTTTTGCCTTTCGTAAATCATCAATGACGTCGTTCAAACCACCGAGCTTCACATCCCCTTCTTCAAATAAAATTCGACCGCGGAGCGCATCTGATATTGTTGCCGGCTGCTCGTGAATTTCCTTGAGCATAAAATGCGGGTAGCCGGCTTTTTCGATTTGTTCGATTTCATACGTGATTTCGTGGACGGTCTTTTCAACTTCAACATTATCAATTGTGGTCGTGGTAAAATCGTCACGGGTTAAAACGGCAACTTCTCCATCTTCAAGATATACCACATTGCGTGTGTGCCGTACCAATGCAGCGGCATCGCTTGCCACAAAGTGCTCGCCGTCGCCGATGCCGATAACAAGCGGGCTTCCCTTACGCGCAACGATAATACAATCGGGTGCGTGGACACTGATCACGGCAATACCATACGCCCCATCGACCTCTTTTAAAGCAAGACGCACGGCGTCGGTGAGATCATCCGTGTATTTGAACATTTCTTCAACTAGGTGTACCAAAACTTCGGTATCGGTATCGGATGTAAATTTATGCCCGACCTGTTCAAGTTTCGTACGTATTGCTTGATAATTTTCTATTATTCCGTTATGAACAAGTGCTATTTTATGTTCACAGTCTATATGTGGATGTGCATTACGTTCGGTTGGTTCTCCGTGAGTTGCCCAGCGGGTGTGACCGAGCGCAAGTGATCCGTTGTCGAGATCAGTGGGAAGAGATTTCTCAAGCTCCGCTACCTTGCCGCTCATCCGGGTAATGAGTATCTCATTTTTTCCGATCGTTGCAACACCGGCTGAATCGTATCCCCGGTACTCCAACCGCTTTAAGCCCTCGATAATAATTGGTAGAGCTTTCTGCTGTCCAATATAACCGACAATTCCACACATAAATTAATCCCCTAAATGTTTTAAAATGAATAAGTTAGAAAAAGATATAGAATTTAGACAAAAAAATCAATTTTACCACATTGAATCATATTTTTATTATATTTAGATATGATCTATATCATATTCACAACAAGTTCAACACTGCGATGAAAAATACTCCATTTACGTTGGTTCTCGGGAGCGGCGGTGCGAGGGGTATCTCCCATCTTGGCGTTCTCCGTGTCTTCGAACGCGAAAAAATTCAACCCGCTTTAATTATTGGATCAAGCATGGGCGCCATAATCGGCGGGATGTATGCACAAACTCTCGATACAAAGATGTGTGAAGAAAAAATCGATAGTTTATTCAAATCCGACTTTTTTGCAAAAATCGGACTTGATTTTTTTGTACTCGAAGATTATGTAGATCGTCATAACTTTTTCGATCAATGGATTAGTAAAGCGAAGCGTAATTACATACTTTCACGTTCTATTACCCGTGAAAGTGCATTACCTGAAAAAGTTCTGCGTGAAGCATTATCTTACCTCATTGAGGAAATGGACATTGCCGAATGCCGGATACCGTTCGGCGCAGTTGCAACCGATATAAAAAACGGTGACGTTGTGGTGATCAAAACCGGCTCCCTGAATACCGCCGTTGCCGCAAGTTCATCAATACCGGCTTTGACAACGCCCATCGAAATAAACGGTCGGCTTCTTGTCGACGGAGGTGCTGCTTGTATAACACCCGTCCTACCCGCAAAGCGGATGAGTAACGATCCGGTGGTAGCGGTCGATGTTTGGAAAACCATTACCCATCAAAAACTCCCGTCACGGGGACTCGGTATGCTTCTTCGGGCGGGAGAAATCACACAAGTCAATCTAAACCGATTACTCGTCGAGCAGGCGGAAATAATCATTCAGCCGGCTGTTCAGGAATATTCCTGGGTAAAATTTTCTCTCTATAATGAACTCATAGAAAAAGGCATTCAGGCAGCGGAAAAAATGCTTCCGGCTATAAAAAACTTAGGGGAAAAATCCCTACAAGAAAAAGCCCGACATCCGCAAACTGTATTCAAGGTATATGAAGAATAGTTCCCTATATCTGTGTTCGAACGGATCTGGCGGATGTCAACCGTTCTGCCAGAATCCAGAGTATCACATCCGCAGTACGATTAAATGGTTGTAATAATTTATTTTTCGGGAAAAATATATCTTCAAAAGAATTCACTTTAGTAATAAAATGATCGTCATCACGCTCTTCTGTCATTACGACAAGGCATCTGCGAATTTTTTGCTCCCGAAGAACTTCAGTATAACACAACGGACAATTTTGCAGCAAATCATAAGAAAGAAATACAATATCCGGTCGATGGCGTTTTATAACACCTATTGCTACGTCGAGAGTTGCAGCTTTCAGAATATCGGATATGCCGGTAACCACTTGCAACGATGATGCTATCAATGTTCGATAGTACATATCGCTGTCAGCTATTAGAATTATTTTTGACTCCATCAGATAGCCGATAAATTACTAAATATGCTGTGATCTGACTCACTCACAGGGGATAGATTAATTGTTTAAATGTAATAAGTTCACAGGTAAAAAGCTGTGATTTACCGCAATATCATTTTCTCCCCGCGGCAATAAAAATACTCACTTTCGCCTCGTCATCCGCCGTTTTCGATCTCGCACAGCAATCATCGCCGACACAATCGACGTTTACCTGACGCAAACCGGCTTCCTCGAACCAGGATTTCACCTTCTCCCGTTCGAATCCCATCCACCGGTCGTGCTGTTCAGTGACGAGGAAATCATGCGAGTGTTTATCCAGATCGGTGATGATAAGGACACCTCCGGGTTTGAGAATGCGCACCAGTTCTCTAATTGCATCCGGCGGCGATTCTACGTGGTGTAAGTACATGTTCGCGAAAACTGCATTCACCGTCTCATTTGCTATCGGAATATTCAACGAATCTCCGGTCAAATACGTAACATTTCCATCGGCGCCGAATTTCGCTTTCATTCGGTCAAGCATTGCAGAAGATTGATCAACGGCTATGACCTTCACATCGCGATATAATAATCCCTCGGTTATAAATCCGGTCCCTGCCCCGATATCAGCCGCAACCTGACCGGGTTTAATATCCGCCGCTTTATATGCAACCTCACGAACCGATTCGGGAAAGAAGTTTTGACGCATCTCATCCCATTCGTGTGCTATATTCTCAAAGTACTCTTTACTGCTCATAGGATTATCCTTTTCGATTGTCGCCGGCTTTAATGCGGAAATATATGCAGAAAAAATGTAGTCTTCAATACTATCGCCCGGCTGCCATCCGGATATAATATCATCGCTGTTATTTTTCGGTACGATCGAAATATCCGTAAAACCCGCTTTTACTAAGATAGCATATAACTTTTCAACGGAAATCGCTCCGCCGATACATCCGGCAACCAGTTTTTCATCTTTTTGCAACTCATCGGGAAGCGGCAAATGTGCAAGAATATCCGATATGGCTATCCTGCCGCCGGGTTTTAAAACGCGAAATGCCTCACGATACACCGCTTGTTTATCGGTCGATATATTTACGACACAATTGGATATTACCACATCGACGAAATTATCCTCAAGCGGCAGTTTCTCAATTTCTCCTTGGTGGAATTCAACATTCTGGATACCTGCCTTCCGTACATTTCCCCGCGCCTTTTCTAACATCTCCGGCGTCATATCCACTCCAATGACCTTACCATCCTCACCCACTTCCCGGGCAGCAATAATGCAATCGAATCCGGCGCCGCTCCCGAGATCAAGCACGGTCTCACCTTTCTTCACCGATGCAATACCGACCGGGTTTCCGCAACCGAGACCGAGATTGGCGCCTTCTGGTATGTCTGTTAATATATCCGGTGAGTATCCAAGTTTCAAGATTATATTTTCCGGATCGAAGCTGCCGCAGCAAGACCGTTCATTTCCCTGGCCAATGGACCCGTACAACTCGCGAACGGTTTTTTTAAGATCTCCTTTTTTTGATGGTTTTTTCATAATTTAATAGTCCTTAAATAGTAATGTTGTTTATAGTATAGACGGAGAGAATAAAAAAAGGACGCAAAAATATCTGTTGCAATCAATGATATTAATTATTATCTTTTACACAAAGCGATGTGTAATAAATTGTGTGGAGAATTCTATGCCTACAAACCTGGATATTGATAATGAATTATTAGTTAGAGCGCAAAAGGTCGGTAAAAATAAAACGAAAAAGGAGCCAGTTACACAAGCTTTAATTGAATATATTGAGCGTCGGGAACAAAAAAAAATTACCGAATTATTCGGGAAAATTGAGTATGATCCGGAGTATTCATATAAGGATCATCGCAATCGCACATGAAAGTACTTGACGCACGAAGGGTATTCAAGGATCACATATTCATTTCTTAATTTGTGCTGTGTCAACAAGAAGAGGCGTTCCTCTTTTTACAACTGACAAGGATTTTATTTTATACGAAAAGCATCTCAACTTTTCTCTCTACAAACTTGCTCAGTAAATTGAGTAGTTATCAGTTTCAATCTACCTTTATTCTTCAGAGCAACACGGGCACGCGACGGGATAGTAATCAATTATCTTACCGAACCGGTCGAATTCAAAGTGACAGCACCGAAGCAATTCATCTTTAAGCATTGCCCGCGCCCGTTGAACACGCGATTTCGCAGCCGAGAGAGAGATTCCGAGCTTATCTGCCATTTCCTTTTGCGTCAATCCCCCGAACTCTGAAAGCAGCAACGCTTCACGGTAATGTTCGGGTAATGTATCCACCATTGACTCAAGACCGAACGCAATTTCACGAAACGAATCATCATCCTTGCCGGAAGTATCCTCCGGGATCTCGACTCGCTCCAACGGCAAAGTTTTCTTTTCTCTAAAATGATCTGTTACGGCATTGCGGGCAATCTGATATATCCAGCTTTCAAGTTTCCGCTCATCGCGGAGGGTTTCTATTTTGTTGTGAATTTTTAAAAATACGTCATGCACAATGTCTTCGGCAGTCTGATCATCGCGCACGCGGCTGAGTATAAATTCCTTGATTTTTTGACGGAACTGAAGGTATAAATTTTCGAATTTTTTCATCATGATGTTTCTCTTTTCAAAAAATATCTTTATAATTTACATAATATGCAATGCTCAGATAATGCACAATATAAATATCTTATAACGGGAGTGCTTACCATGCAAAACAGATATATTATACTCGTAATATTAATCATGGTTTTTATACATGTGCTCGAAAGCCAATTATTACCTCCTTCCAATGAAACCGCTCAGGACGCACTCGAACAATCCCCGCGTCATGGTGAATTTATAGATGTTGCTCTCCCGGAAGGAGAACATCCGGTTAAATCATGGGTAGTATATCCGGAACGTCCCACACGCGCACCTGTTATCATAGTTATACATGAAATATTCGGTCTTACCGACTGGGTTCGTTCTATCGCCGACGATCTTGCTCAGAACGGCTACCTTGCAATTGCACCCGATTTCATCTCCGGTCTCGGACCGGATGGCGGCGGAACTGAATCGTTTGAGTTACGCGACGATGTCGTTAGAGCAATTCGCAGTCTTACTCCCGAAGATGTTATCAAACGACTCAATGCGGTGCGCGACTATGCACTCACCATACCAGCCGCAACAGAAGCCATTGCCACAATCGGTTTTTGCTGGGGCGGCACGATGAGTTTTCATTATGCAACAGCTCAACCTGAGCTGAATGCATCAGTCGTGTTTTATGGAGCCTCTCCGGACAGCGAACGCTTACACTCGGTCAAAGCACCGGTGCTTGGTTTATATGCCGAGGACGATGCACGGGTGAATGTAACAATAGAGCCGGCGGTGGAAGAAATGAAGCGCCTCGGGAAAGTTTTCGAATATTATATTTATGACGGGGCGGGGCACGGTTTTGTTCGTCAACAGGAAGGCCGGGACGGCGCTAATCGTTCTGCAACCGAACTCGCGTGGGAGCAAATGTTTATATTCCTGCATCAACATTTGGAGTAAGGGATTATTCCCACTCAATCGTAGAAGGAGGTTTCGAACTGACATCATAAACAACGCGGTTAATCCCCCGCACTTCGTTAATAATTCGTGTGGATACTCGTCCCAGTAAATCATGCGGCAGTTCTGCAAAGTCAGCGGTCATTCCGTCAACGCTTGTAACGGCGCGAATAGCCGCGACCTGTTCGTATGTCCGTTGATCTCCCATCACGCCAACAGAACGAACGGGCAATAACACAGTAAACGCTTGCCATACTTTATCGTACCATCCCGAATTCTCAAGCTCCTCGGTAAAAATCGCATCGGCTTTCTGCAATAGTTTAACATTTTCTTTTGTAATTGGACCGAGAATTCTCACCGCAAGTCCGGGACCCGGGAAGGGATGTCGTTTAAGCAGTCGTGCCGGTATTCCAAGTTCTTTCCCGACCTCACGTACCTCATCTTTAAACAATTCCCGGAACGGTTCAATTAATTTTAAATTCATCCGCTCGGGTAAGCCGCCTACATTGTGATGTGTCTTAATCGTATGCGATGGGCCTTTAAACGAGACGGATTCAATAACGTCGGGATAGAGCGTTCCCTGTGCAAGGTAACCGATATCACCCAGCTTTTTGGCTTCTTTTTCAAATATTTCTATGAAAGTATTGCCAATGATTTTCCTTTTACGTTCGGGATCATCAACACCGGCTAACCGCGATAAAAAAGTGCCGGATGCATCGACGAAATCAAGATTCATCTGATAATGATCGCGGAACCTACGCACCACCTGTTCACTCTCGTCTTTTCGCATCAATCCCGTATCTATATGAAAACAATATAACTTATCGCCGATCGCTTTATGCAGCAACACCGCAGCGACCGACGAATCCACCCCACCGCTTAAAGCAAGGATGACGCGTTCATCTCCTACTTCGTTCCGAATATTTTGAGTTGCCTGTTCGATGAATGATCCGGCGTTCCAACCGCCTTTACATCCTGCTACATTGTATATAAAATTATGGAGGATCTCTTTCCCTCCCGGAGTATGAACAACTTCCGGATGGAATTGTACACCATATATCTTATTCGCGATATTTCCTATTGCACAGATAGGAGAATTCGAAGATTCCGCCAGAACCTCAAATCCCTCAGGCAGCGTATTTAACGCATCCCCATGGCTCATCCAGACAGATACCGGTTTGTGGTTTTCTTCAAGCAAAGGGGACCCGATTTTTACCGTTA